>NZ_JBEUMS010000010.1:0-224142 GCF_040543805.1 Arcicella rosea | reverse complement strand
TTACAAAAAAAGGCAAAATGGTGTGAACCAAATTGCCTTATAAATCGAGTATCAAAAAACGACGTATTGGAAGTTTAAGACATCAGTGTATTTCACCTAGCCAAAATAATCATTCCTAATTCTAAGTACTCGTTTAAAATTAGTTGATGTCATTTTAGTATTAACTTTGTTTTATGGGACGAGTCAATACACCAATATTAAGTGAATCGGCTAAATTAGCCTTAGAACAAGACTTTAAAACAAGTCAAGTACATTGCTATCGTATGCGATGTCAAGTAATTTTACTAAAATCAACAGGACGTAAATCAGAAGAAGTGGGTGAAATTACTGGTATGACTTATGTAAGTGTCAATACTTGGGTCAAAAGATACAAAGACTTAGATATTGAAGGTTTAATTAACAGATCTCTACGGTTGGCATTCCATGTTGGGCAATTTCCTGATGAAGATATTTCTATACCCGTTGAAAAAGGCTATAAAATTCAATAGATTACCTCAATAAGGAAACGCTTTTCTATGCGGTTAATCGTTGCTTAGCTAATTTAGGAAAATCTTGGAAAATTAATTTCTCCGTTTTTAATATAACCTAATATATAACGGGCACTTATCAAAAAAGCTTTTCCATAATGATAGTTTTTAAAGCTTATTTTACAATCAAAACCGCACCATTAAACGGTACTGTTAGTTCGACTTCTTGCGTTGTTGGCACTTTAATTTTGCTAAGTTTTCCGTTTAATTGCTCATCATCCGCATAAATCCTGTACTCAGAATCTGCATTCAACATCGGAAGTTTTATGGTCTTTTTTAACGTTTCTTTTTCGGCATTAATAGCCACTACGTACCAATTCACACCATGACGACGAGCTAAAATCACATATTTACCTGGATATCCATCAATAAATTTTACTTCGTCCCAAGTTGTCGGAACTTCTTTCATAAAATTGATTGCCCAAGCAGGAGCATCAGTCAGATTATTGGGAGCTAAAGCAAAATGCTGCACGGGACTTTGGAACAAAACGGCCGTCGCTAACGCATAAACATCAGAGGTCATACGTTTGGAGCCACGATTAGGCGTATTATTTCCGTTGTAAAATTTATTCAAGGCACTGCCACCGTAGTCCATGCTTCCCACAGCGTTTCTGATAAACGGATGAAGGGTAGCATTGAATGATTCTTTATTGCAGAATTGTTGTGAAAATGCTAAGTTCTCACTGGCCAAAACAGCTTCACTCGAAGCAAAATTTGGGTACATTCGCTCCCAACCACGAGGTAAAGTTGCTCCATGAAAAATACAGAGGATTCCGAAGTCATTAGCATCGTAGAGAATATCTTCGTAAAGTTTGAGCGTTACTTGTTTATCTCCACCAAAGAAATCGACCTTAATTCCTTTCACCCCGATTGATTTCAACCAAGCCATTTCTTTGCGTCGAGCAATGGTATTGTTCATAATTCCTCTTGGCCCTTGCGGAGCATCATTCCAATTTCCATTTGAGTTATACCATAAATACAAACTCACACCTTTCTTCTTAGCATATTTACACAATTCTACAATTTTTTCACGCCCAATCTGTGTATCCCAGAGAGCATCAACCAAAACGGTTTTATAACCCATAGCCGCACTAAAATCTATGTAATTGATTTGTTCTTCAAAAACAGTTCGGCTATCCATTTTTATAATCCAGCTCCAGCTACCTTTGGTATATTCAAATTTTTGACTGGCTTCATATAAAGGTTTTACGACATCAAAAGCTACGGTAGTTTCCACAATTGGTGAGAGGGTTTCACCCACTGTGATTGTTCGCCACGGCGTTTCGCCTGGAAGCATGATGCCAGGTGCGGTGGTGCCGTTGCCATTATTTTCGCCCATCATTGGGTAACCAATCGTGTAAAGACCCTCTTTCTGCCCCATGAGTCGGCTGCCGCAGTAGTTACTTCCTACACCTGTTTCGGAAATCAGAACCCAGCCATTTTCATTGACCTTAAAAAGACATGGAAAGGTATAGCCGTTATTATCTCGACCGTTTTGACCCATTGCATCGTCCACCGTATAGGGGATTTCGTAGCTGGGCATAGTGCGAGCAAAACCTACCATTGGCTTACTTTGCGACGACAAGAAAGTAGTGCTTCCCGTGGGAAAACTAAACCCTGTGGCTTCTTCATTCACTACGCACGACAGAGCTTTTTTATAGGGGTATAATTTGTATTTGAACGCCAAATCGTTATTACTTACTCTAAAAACTACATCGAAAACAATGTTAGTGTCTTTTTTGAAAGTAAAAACAGCTTCATTGGCTACATAATGAACTTTCGATTTTTTTATGGTCGCTAAACTGTAATTTTCGTCTATTTTCGACTCCTTTACCTCATCATTCATGCTTAATCCTTCCCTAAGGTCTGCCACATTGGTTTGCAATCCAAGTGGTGACTTTGTAAGAAATTGCTTTCCATTCAACCTTACTTCATAGCTTATTTTGCCATTTTCGGTCGTTATCAAAACCACTAATTTTCCATCAGGGCTACTTACCCTTGCACTATTTTGGGCATTCACACCAAAGTTTAGTACAAAAATTAGGTAAATAAGATTTTTTACTATTTTCATCGAATTTATTCTAGTTTTCTGAAATTGTATCTTCGATTCTGAAATAGTCAAAATCGACAAAAAACTTGGAGTTTTCATAGTTCTTTGATTTGTTTGCTTGTGCCTAGATTCCAATTATTTAGCTTCAATAGGTTTATCGTTTTAAATAATGGGATGTGGGTTTGTTTCACTTGAGCTTGTATATTTTGACTATGTATAAGCAGGAATAAAAACTGCTGTACCATATCGTTTTGTTCACATTTTTAATCACTTATTAAGTATGCAACATAAAATCAAATGTTTTGATTTTCACCAGTGTCAATCGTTTTTAGTTGTTTACTTAAACATTGGGTCATTGCCTTTGTATTTCAGGTATTTAAAAGAGGCTGAATTATTGCTACTCTCGCCTGATGAGGTTGCATACATTCCATAAATACACCCAATAAAGCCTCCTGCTGTTTTGGTACTCAAGAATTTTCCATCTACATTATCTTTGATGACTTGCCAATTCTCTTTGTCAGTAGCATAATAAAAATTGTACTTATCCCCTGCTGAACTAATACGCAATTTTACTTGATTTTGCGTTGAACTTACAGGTACTTCGGTCAATAAATTCATGGTTTTCTCTTTTGGGTTACTTTGGAAAAGTTGCAATACAGGCTTACCTCCAGCAATTGATTTTCCTAAGAAATAGAAATGTCTTTCATCTTGAAAAATCATCAAACCTGCTTTTTCATTTTCCTTTGTGGCAGTAAAATTTAGAGCGGTTTCGGTAATGCTGTAAAGATGTTGCTGACGTTTCCCTATGAAAGAAGGATTTGCAAAATCCATGACAGTTTCCGATTTTAGTTTCAGTGTTAAGCCTTTTTTCGGAGAAAGGCTAAAAGAACTTGAATCAACCGTTCTCATAAATAAAAGCGATGGGTCAAGCTTTTTGTCGAAATTGAGGTTATGGGCAAAATTTCCCGATTGTGGTAAAGCTCCTTTTTGCTTTACTTCCTTAAAATCAGTCGCATAGCTATATTTAATTTCCTTGCTATATGGATTAATAATTGGCCATTCATCTTTCCATTCTACAGGAGCAATAAATGTTTCACGTCCTGTATTATAATAATCACCTTCGTAAGGACGAACCGCAAGGAAAATAGCATAAGTTTTGCCATCAGGACCATCGACAAACTGAGCATGACCAGCCGAAGTAACGGGATCTTTGCGGTTTGCTGGTAAGTCTCTTTGTGTTAAAATCGGGTTATTTTCATAAGGGACGTAAGGTCCCCAAACAGATTTACTTCTAAGAATTACCTCTGAGTGATTGACAGAAGTACCTCCTTCTGCAGCATATAAGTAATACCAACCAAAACGTTTCATAATGTGTGGGCCTTCAATCCATACAGGTTTTTTACTGATGTCAACCCCACCATTTACTAATTGCTGTTCTTCACCTACAACTTTTAAGTTTTTGTAGTCGAATTCGTATATACGAATAGTACGGTGTCCAGAATAAAGCGGTTTATTGTTCGGTGCGTCACTATTGTAAATGATATAGGCTTTGTCAGTTTCTTCATCAAAGTAAAGCGAAGGGTCAATTCCTCTTACTTGTGGTAGTTTTATAGGGTTACTCCATGGGCCAGCAGGGTTTGTAGCAGTTACTACAAAGTTTCCATCGTGGTCAATGTCGGTACAGGTTACGTAGAAAATACCATTATAATAACTAATAGCAGGAGCAAAAAGCCCACGAGTCATACGCTCTCCCATAAAATCCATTTGAGATGGACGATCAATTACATTACCTATTTGTTTCCAATTTTTGAGGTCACGACTGTGCATAACTGGAATCCCTGGAAAATATGAAAAGGTAGAATTGATAAGGTAATAGTCTTTTCCTACTTGTACAATACTTGGGTCAGGATAAAAACCCGTCATAATGGGGTTTTTCAAAGTAGTATTTTGGGCATTTGTAATATTGACTGTAATCAAATATGTTAATATCAAAACGAAAGCTTTTATTTTCATAGTACTAAAATTTCAATTTAAAGACTTATTTTGTTGAAAAGTATAGATTTTACTTTTTACTTATTAATACATCAAAAAGTACCATTTCTTTCGATTCAAGCAGTTTTATAGTCGATTTTCCTCGCACAAAACTGTAGCTTGTCATCAAGCGTAAAAGCACTATAAAATTTATAATTTTTGATTTTTTATAAACAACTTCTTATGTTCTATTATAAATATACGTACTATATGAGGATCGCATATTTATCGTTGTCAAACATATTCAAGAAGACTTTTGATGTTGCAAAGTAAGTGAATAGATAAAAAATTGAGTAGCACAAATAAGTAAATATGAGCACCTAATGTTCAATAAACATGAAATATGTTTAGAAATGAATCTATCAAGTAAAAAGCTGCCCCAAATATAAAATTTAGAGCAACCTTTCATCTATTCAATTTTAATAACCCGGATTTTGTGTAAATGCAGGGCCTTCAACAGTACGGTCTATCTCAGACTGTGGGATTGGTCTTAAAAGATGGAAGTCTTTTACATAAGGAGCGGCTTCACTGTTCCAAAGTTTAATGCGTTTAACCAAAGTTTTGGTACGTACTAAGTCTTGATATCTCATCCACTCACCAAATAATTCACGGCTTCTTTCATCCAAAATAAAGTCAACAGTTACATCAGCTTCTTTTATTAACATAGCTTCTGCGGCTGCGGTATTTTGAGCGGCCGAGTTGGTCTTACGATAAGCCGCTCTTTGGCGTATTACATTCAACAACTCAGCAGCTTTTGCTTTATTCCCTGCCTGAAGGTAAGCTTCTGCACCTACAAGATATACTTCTGCAAAACGTGTAATTACGACTGGACGAGTCGAAGGGTCATTAAAATTACTTCCACGACTTGGGTCCATGTGTTTTTTGATGGCAGGGTAAACATCAGCTTTCCAAAGACTTGGTGGAACAACAATTCCTTTAAATGGTCTCGTACCAATGAATTGTGGAGCTCCAGCAACTTCAAAATCAGGAAGCCAAACAGCAGTATCAACACCTATTTGGGTGGTATAACTAATTCCTCTTTTGTTATTAGCCGCCGTTGCAGTATTTGTAATTGATTGATTGGCGATATACACGGTATAAAATGTATTGGCAAATCTTGAATCAATATCTCTTTTTACAAAAGCTTGGTCAAGGAAATAGTTTTTCCCTGCAGTTTCACCAGCAGCTTGCTTTACGCTATTTGGGCGAATACGTTGGTATGGACGACCATAATATGAATCACGAACCATTAATGAAGTACCTGAATTCACCAAAATGCCACTTGCATTTACCGTTGAGTTAACACCACTGTTATTTGGGTAATTCCAGTTAGTAAACCAAGGCGTAAGATTTTGTGCGGCACCACCACTAGAACCACCACCTACAGAATAATATCCGAATTTTGCATCATTTGAGTGGTCGCTGACAAACATTGTTTCTTTACCATAATCATTGGCAGGCACGAAAGCATCACCGAAATCTTGCCATAGATCCAACCCATAAGTTGCTTTATTAGCAATGATGTCACTTGAAATTTTTGCAGCTTCGGCAAAGTCTGTTTGTGAATTAGTCAACCAGCCACGTGTAAGGTAAGCTTTTGCTAAAAAGAACAAAGCAACAGGTTTAGTGGCAGCTTTTCCTAAAAATGGAGCCGTTGGTTTGTCTGGTAAATCGGCCGCTGCTTCAGTTAAATCCTTAATGATTAGTTTGTAAACTTCGGCTGCTGGGTCTCTTTTGGCTGCTTGAGAAGGAACTGTTATAAACTCCGTATGCAAAGGCACATCTCCCCAAGTCTGAACCAAATAAAAATACCAATATGCTCTTAAAAACTTCGCTTGGGCTAAATATTGTTTTTTAGTTGCTTCTGGTAGGCTTATACTTTGTCCAAACTTCAATACACCATTTAATGTATTGATACTGGTAAATGATGTACCCCATGCTGAACCAAAGTTAGTACTGTTAAGTCCATTAAAAGTATGAATAGGACCACCACCACTACTTGCTCCTTGAATAAATTCATCTGTTCCTGCTTGCATTTCAGAAGAAAAACCTTCAGTACCCCATTGGTTACGAATTTCGTTATATACCCCTGCAATACCTCCAAGTACTCCCGCTGGACTATTGAAATATGAAGGTACAATTTGAGATTGAGGGTGTTCTTCAAGTATTTTTTCACAACCTAAACTTAATAATAAAGTACAGGCAAGTATGGATATTTTTATTTTTTTCATGTCGTTATCAATCATTAAAATTTAAGATTTACACCTAAAGTAAACTGGCGCACAGGCGGATTATTTAGGTTTACACTAATTACACGGTTGAAATTACCGCCTTGGATTGTATTACCATATCCATTTCCTTCTGGGTCAATCGCAAGTTTATCTTTCACTAATGGCGAATAAAGGATGAATGGATTTGTAGTATTCACATAAATACGAGCAGAAGTAATGCCGAGTTTGCTCAGTACCTTTGTTGATACGGTATAACCGAAATTGATACTTCTTACTTTTATAAATGAGCCATCTTGGTATTGTGTTGTTGATGTAAAATCTCTTACACCACCACCAGCATTTGGTCTAGGGAAAGCATTTGTTGGGTTTTCGGTAGTCCAATAATCCATCACTAATTGATTAGAACGACCTTGGTTAAGAAACCCAAATCCAGAGCCACCACCCGATGTTCCAGCCAAATAAGGAACTAACACTTTCATTCCCATACGGGCATAAGTAACGATAGATAAATCAAAACCTTTAAAAGTAATTCTATTGGTAAAACCACCTTCCCATTTTGGTTGGAAGTTTCCAATTATTTTGCGGTCGGCAGCATCAATTTTACCATTACCATCTACGTCTTCAACTCTGATTTCCCCCGGTACTTGTACTGGCGAAGTTTGTTTTGCTAAAGTACCATCGTCTTTATCAGATTGTTGCCAAATTCCGATTTTATTGTAATCATAAATAACTGTTAGAGGCTGTCCTACAAACCAGAAATTTCCCTTATTATCTAATTCAGAAGGAGTAGTAAGTTGTGTGATTTTTTCACGATTAAAGAAATAAGTTAAGTCGGTACTCCAATTAAAACCGTTTTTATTTCTGACAATATCAAACGTTAAAGATGATTCAAAACCACTACCTTCTGTTTTTCCTAAGTTTTTCAAAGCAGAACCTGCTCCATTACTCTGAGGAAGGTTTACAGAAAGTAAAATATCCTTCGTATTTTGTTTGTAAACATCAAATGAACCCGTGATTCTGTTATTGAATAGACCAATTTCCAAACCAAAATCAGATTGTGCTGTTGATTGCCATCCTAAATTACTGGCAGGTAAACTTGTTACTGTGTAAGCAAGTGCTTGCCCAGCAGTTGTCGTTCCGAAGTTATAATATCCCGAAGATAATGCCCCTAAAGTTGCATAAGCACCTACGTTACGGTTACCCGAAATACCCCAACCACCTCTTAATTTTAAATTAGATAAGAAAGTAAGGTCTTTCATGAATGGTTCGTCAATAATATTCCAACTCAAACCAATGGCAGGATAGTTGAAATACTGATTTCCTGGCGATAATGTAGAAGAACCGTCTCTACGGAAAGTAGCAGTAAGCGTATATTTATCATTGAAAGTATAGTTCAAACGTGCCATGTACGATAATAAACCTGTTTCTCCGAAAGAATTACCAAAAGCTGTGTTAGCAGTCACTACTCCAGATGCCAAAGCAAAGTTTGCTGTTTGAATATAATCGGCTGGTACACCTTTTACATTAAAATTGCTCCCTAAATTATGGTTTTTGGTAATTTCATATAATGCCGTTAAACCTACTTTATGTTTTGCTGCAAATACTTTATCATAATATAGTAAGTGTTGTAAGTTCAAATCCCAATACTCTGTATTTCTAATATCTGCACTTGATACACTTTGGTCAGTTCCTGTATTGACAAATGTATTTGGCGGACTATAACCATTGAAATGTACTTGGCTAAAGTTAAGACCAGCGTTGAAACGATATTTAAGACCATCCGCAATATTTACTTCTGCATACAAGCTATTGAAAGTTCTTATCGAACGCTCATTAGAAAGTATATCATCTCCACGAGAGATAAGTGTCAACGGACTGACAGCTTGAGCTTCAATTGTACCTTTTTTAGGATTCAAGTTTACTGTTCCATCAGCGTTATACGGCATTACCAATGGAGAAAGACGAACCAATTCTGTTGGGATACCCCCTCCCGCAGGGTCGTTTCTGTGTGTTAAAGTATTAATGGTGTTCAAGCCAATTTTTACACGTTTTCCGATTTTTTGGTCTAACGTTGCACGGATAGTCATACGGTCAAAATTTTGGTTTGGCATAATACCCGTTTCATTGAAATAGCCAATTCCCATACCATATTGCGTATTTTCTAAACCACCTTGTAAACCAAGTTGATGGCTTGTATTAAACCCTTGTTTGTACAATAAATCTTGCCAGTCAGTTGAAACTCCAGCAGCCAAATTTGCTTTTTCTTCTTCTGTTAAAGGATAAGCTGTTGTTCCTGCACCTTGAGTATTATAAGTCGCTGATAAATCTTTGAACTTAGCATATTGTTCTCCGTTCATCACGTTGTACTTGCCCATCATGTTTGTTATACCGTGATAGCCGTCATAAGTAAATACAGGTTTGCCGATTTTTCCTCTTTTAGTCGTCACTAAAATAACCCCACCAGCACCACGAGAACCATAAATAGCCGTTGCTGAGGCATCTTTAAGAATTTCAATATTTGAAATATCATCTGGGTTGATGTCATTCAGCCCACCAAAAGGAATACCATCAACAACTACTAAAGGGCCATCAAGTCCGTCGCCATTACCAGTTGTCAGGGAACGATTACCACGAATACGAATAGACGCTTGGCTACCGGGAGTAGAACCATTACTTACAATTGATACACCTGCTGCTCTACCTTTTAAAGTATTCAAAAGGTCTGGTGCTGGTACTTCTTTCAGGGTTGCCTCTGTAACCGATACAACCGAACCAGTTATATCTCTTTTCTTTTGAGTACCATAACCTACCACTATCACTTCGCCTAATTCTCTGGTATCAGTAAGTAAAGTAACGTCTATAACAGTTTTTGTACCAACGCTAATTTCTTGTTTGATATAACCGATACTTGTAATAACAATTGTTGCATTTTTAGGTAAATTGTTAAAACTATACTCTCCGCTACTATTAGCAACCGTACCGATATTTGTACCTTTAACTAAAATTGAAGCTCCGGGTATTTCTTTCCCTGTGTCCGTAGTAATACGACCTTTTAGTGTTTGGGCTCTTGCGGTAAAGCTGGAAATAGATAAAAATAGAATAAACCATACCAGAAAATATGGAATACTCTTCCGCTGAAAAATAAGATAGTCGAATTTTTTCATAAGAAATGTTAAATATGATTGTTTTGATAAATTATTTAATCTTCTTGAGATAGAAGACTTTTTTGACGTCGTAAAGTAAGTAGATGTGAAAAAAAATGTACGGCACATATTACCAAACTTGATTCACATATGTTCAAAATGACACGAAATTGTTAAATTATAACAATTAATATTACAAAAAATGGCTATTTATGCATCCAATCACAATAAAATGGAGGCTTTTATCAATGAAGGCATCAAGAAGTAGTATCTAAACATTGATGCTATTTTAATAGGTAATTTATTTCCAATGTAAGGAATACGAAGATAATTGGTAAGACGATGAATGATGGGGAAAATATAAATCGCTTAGAGTATTCAGTTCTTTACTACAAGTGTTGAATACCCTAAGCTGTTTAAAGTTGATAATTTAAGAAACCCAAAGTAAATACACTTTACTAACGTTTAATTATATACTTTCTTTACGATGGCTAGGCTAAGAGTGCATGATTTCTTCTAAAGTGTACATTTTTTTGGTGACGTCTCTTTTCAGCGAAATGTATTGCGAAGGCGAAACATTATATTTTGCTTTGAAGGCTCTTGTAAAATAATTTGGATTAGAAAAACCTACTTCATAACCAATATGAGAAATTTTCATATCGCTTTTCTCTAAAAGCATTGCGGCTCTTTTAAGTTTGATAGAACGGATAAATTCAACAGGGGTTTCGCCTGTCAAACTCAGAATTCTATTATACAGCGTTCCTCTACTAGTATTCATTTTTTTACTCAATTCTGTAATTGATAAATCAGGATTGCTAATATGGTCTTCTACATATTGAGAGATTTTTAACAAGTATTTTTCATCTTCAGAAATAAACTCTTGGTCAGGTACTTCAAGATTGATGTGCTTGCCATAAATATCTTTGAAAGTACTTTTCAAATTCAAAAGGTTATTGATTTTCATATTTAATACCTGAAAACTAAATGGCTTAGTCAGATAATCATTTGCACCCGTTTCTAAACCTTTTAATTGATTAATTTCTTCAGATAGAACCGTCAATAATATTACTGGAATATGTTTTGTTCTATTATCTTTCTTTAATTTTTTCACCAAAGCAATACCATCCATATTGGGCATATTTACATCACTCACGATGATTTCAGGATGAGCTGAAAGTGCCTTTTGCCAGCCTTCATTACCGTCAGCAGCTTCAATTATTTTGTATTTTCCTCTCAGACTATCTCGGAGATACGTTCTAATATCTTCACTATCATCAACCAAAAGCAGTACAGGTTTATCAATTTCTGACAGCTCAGAAACTTCTTCATCTTTCGTTTCGTAAATGTCTATTGCTTCTTCAACAACTAATGAGACATTGCTGCTTTCTGTCTTTTTTGTTTCAAACAAAGGTAAATAAACAGTAAAAACACTTCCTTTACCTTCTTCACTTTCAACTTTAATGTTTCCGCCATGAAGTTTGACAAATTCTTGTGTAATCGAAAGCCCGATACCACTTCCTTGATTAAGGATATTGGCATTGTTGTTTACTTGGTAAAATCTATCAAATATTTTTTCTATGGTATCATTAGCCAAACCAATGCCATCATCTCCAATAATTATCTTTATCCCATTTCCAGCATCAGTTTCAATATGGAAATAAACGTTTCCATATTCATTGGTAAATTTTATTGCATTTGAAAGTAAGTTGAGGAAAATACGTTCCACCTTATCTTTATCAAAAATGGAATTATACGAACTGATAGCACTTTTAAAGTCGAGATGAATATTTTTGCGCTCAGAAATGTATTTAAAGGAATCAAAAATCTCTTTAGCTACCGTAATTAAATCACTTTCGTTGGGATTTAATTTTAATTCATTGTCTTCTATCTTACGGAAATCCAAAAGTTGGTTCACAAGATTTAATAACCTTTTTGCATTTCTGTTAATCAGGTTTAAGGTATCAAGTTTTTCAAAACTTTTTTCCTTTAATAAGAGATTTTCAATAGGATTTAAAACAAGAGTTAGCGGTGTTTTTAATTCATGACTTAGATTGGTTAAAAACTTAATCTTCAATTGTTCCAATTCCATTTTACGTTCGGCTTCGGTTCTTTCTTTTTCGATTAAATGTTTTACATCACGGCGTTCTTGTTCCAAAGCGAATTCATACCTCAATTTCTGAATAGCACTTCTTCTAAGCGTCCAAAAAGTAATTACTAAAATCAATAAATACGCAAAATAAGCATAATAAGTACGCCAAAAAGGTGGATTAACAATAATTTCAATCACTTTTTCGGGAGTATGCCAAGAGCCATCGTCACTTTTAGCTTTCAACCTAAATTTGTATTCCCCAGGGTCTAAGTTGGTGTAAACGGCTGTTGTGACAGATCCAACATGATTCCATTCTTTATCAAAACCCTCCAACATATAAGTGTATTGGCTTTCTTGAGGAGCAGTATAATTCAAGGCTACAAAATCTAGCGAGAAGTTCTGTTTGTAACTTAATTCAATTTTTTTAGCAGTGGTAACGGGTTCAGTAATTTCTGCATTTTCAATCGGTTTAACACTTTTATTCCCAATTTTTAAATCTGTGATGATGAGTGATGGAATATTCCGATTCTTATATAAGTATTTCGGGTTAAAAAAGTTAAATCCTTCATTTCCACCAAAATACATTTCTCCTGTACTCGTTTTTATCCCAGCGCCAATATTAAAATTACTTTGCTGAATACCGTTATGATAAGTATAGTTTTTGAATATCTTTTTTTGAGGGTCGAAAACGCTAATTCCTTTGTTGGTACTTACCCATAATTTTCCAAAATCATCTTCTAATATCTTGTATATCACATCATTGGCAAGTAATTGTTTTACACTGTATTGATGGAATTTTTTACTTTTTTCATCATACAGACATAATCCACCTCCCAAAACACCAACCCATATTTGTCCAAATTTATCGCAATGAACAGCCAGTACAATGTCTAATGGAAGGTTGCTATTATCATGTCTAAAAAAGTTAATTTTGTTTAATGTTGGATTGTACATAGCCAAGCCACTGCCTGTTGCTCCAATCCATATATTCCCCTTTTTATCTTCATCAATAGCAGTAATATAGCCATTCGTTGATATGTTTCGGACATTCTTTTGATTCAATATTTCATTAAAATGAAGTAAAACACCCGTTTGTGTATGATACTTATAAAACCCATTTCCATTAGTACCAATCCAAACATTTCCAAGTTTATCTACTTTCAAACAATTGATAGGAATATTGGCATTGTCTGTTTTACTTTTCGGAATATTAATATTCTTTACTGTGTTGTTTGATAGATTCATCACATAGATTCCATAAAGTGCAGTTCCTATCCATAATTTATTAGCCGAATATGCTAGAGATAAAATAGCATCTTTTTTTCTCTCTTTTCCAAACAGCGGAATTTCTTTGATAAGCTTCGTATTTCTATTGAAAAGATTGAGCCCATTCTCATCTGTACCGATAAAAATATCTCCATCAGGGCCTTCTGCAAAGGACGAAACAGCGCCAGCACTAAAGCCATTTACATCCAGCGGATTAAACCTTAAATGGTTGAAAAATGCTAGGTTGGTATCATATTTGTTTACTCCACCCTGAATTGTACCAATCCAATAAATGCCTCTATCATCTAAGTAAATATCTTTTACTGAACGCCCAACGAAACTTCCTACGCCACTATACTTTTTTGACGTCAACTTATCTACTCGAAACGTTTTACCAGTGTTTGGGTTAAAAATGTTTAGTCCATCTTCTGTTCCTACCCATAATTTCCCATCTTTATCGAAAGCAATTTTATAAATGCTATTATTGCTGAGTGTTTGAACATCAGAATCAATACCTTTAAAATGTTTAAAAGTCTTGTTTGCTACATCCATTTTATTCAGCCCTTCACCTGTACCAACCCAAATATTCCCAACCTTGTCTTCTACCAAAGAACGTACAATATCATTTGAAATAGTTAATGGATTTTCTCTACTATGTACAAAACGAGTGAAATTCCCATTTTGGGGATTAAGCAAATGTAAACCAGCATTAGTACCAACCCAAATCCTATTTTTACTGTCTTCAAATACAGATAAAATTACATTAGAGTTTAACTGATCTTTTCTCTGCGGATTGGCTTTATAAGTAATTATTTTTTTTGTCTTGGGATTAAAATAATACAAACCAGCGTATGTACCAACCCAAATATTTCCGAGATCATCTGCTTGTAAACTTCTAATCCAGCCTAATTTACTAAAATCATAATTGATAAAATTGTTTAAACTTCTATTGTATAACGACAGCGTAATGTTCGTTCCAATCCATAGATTTCCCTCTTTGTCTTCTTGCATAGCCGTAACGACCCCTCTCCCAATAGTAGAGGAATCTGTTTCGCTATGGCGATACACTACAAAATTTTGTCCATCAAATTTATTTAAGCCATCATCGGTTCCAAACCACATAAACCCATACTTATCTTTTAAGATAGTATTTACAGTATTGGAAGAAAGCCCAGTTTTGCTATTGAGATTGATAAAATTATAGTTTTTTACTTGTCCAAAAGATTGTTCGAACAACAAAAGTAAAAATACTAGGAGGTATTTATTTGTCATGATTAATCAAGTTATTTACTTAACAATAGAAACAATATCTATTCGAAAAGCAAGTATTTAAAAGAGGCCATATAAAACAAAAATAATTATCACCCTTAACCTTTGATTGAGGCAAATGAAAAACAAAATGTGTAAAACAGACACAAATGTAAGAATACATATCAAAACACTCACAATATTGTTTAAAATAATATTATAAAAATATAATTTTTACTCCGATTTCTACAGAACTTGCTAAAGCTAATATTTAAGGAAGAAAGGGTAGTCGCAAGCGAGACATGACCAAAGAAGGAAAACACAAAGTAATATTAATTACAAAAAAAGGCAAAATGGTGTGAACCAAATTGCCTTATAAATCGAGTATCAAAAAACGACGTATTGGAAGTTTAAGACATCAGTGTATTTCACCTAGCCAAAATAATCATTCCTAATCCTAAAAGGTAGAAAAGTAACATTATATTCAATAGAACATTCGTGCTTTTACTAGCATTTTTGAATTCCTTCCAAACATAAATTCCCCAAATAGCTGCTACAATGGTCGCTCCTTGGCCAAGTCCATACGAAATGGCAGGCCCAGCTTTTCCACTAGCAATAATATTGAATGCCATACCCAAACACCAAATCGTTCCGCCCAAAATTCCCATACTATGACTTTTGAAACTTCCTTGCCAATATGCCTTATAATTGAGCGAATCGCCTACAAACGGACGATAAATCAATATAGTGTTGAATATAAAGTTGCTTAATAATATATACCTTTGCATTCAGTAAAATTGCCAGCGTGATGAGCCCTACACCTATCGTCAAAAGTATTCCATTGCCTAGCGGATGGTCTAAATAATTAACAATTACGCCAATGACTAATGCTAAACCAATACCTACTGGAAATGCTACCGACATCCCTGCAATTGCCATTGCAGCGGTTAACAAGATATTGGCTGCGTTGAAAATAATGCCCCCAATGATCGCAGAACCAATATTTTCATTAGAAGCCTGCTGGAAATCACTAAAGAAATCCCTTCCTTTTTCACCATGACTACCAAGTGTAATTGCCAAAATAAAAGCAGTCAGTAGAATGCCTACTACATAATCCCAATAAAAAAGCTCGAAACGCCAGTTGTTTGCCGTGAGTTTTTGAGTATTTGCCCAAGACCCCCAGCAGAGCATCGTAATTAGACAGAAGAATACAGCCGTGGAGTAATTTTCAATGATAAACATATTTTCTACTATTGAGTGGTTTATTGTTTGGGTTTGATAGGCTGACCAAATCTAAATACATTTTCATTGGCTGTACTATTGGGCTGATCGCTATAAATTAAAATATCTGTTATCCTACAATCGTGGTCAGCAGAAGGATTCAATAATTTTAAGGATATTGTATGTTTTCCTTTTGGAAGTTTGTATTTCCATGTTAACTCATGTCTTCTGGTAGTAAATGAAGTGGGTAGTTTTGCCGTTTCAAACAATTTGCCGTCGATATATACTTCCATATCAAAAACATAAGTACTGGTTGATGCCCACTTCGCTGTTTCGCCTTTTACAACAAAGCCTGTTCCCTCAAAATCAAAAGAATATTCTTTTTTCAATGAGCTGTAAACATACTTTCTATCGATAGGATAAGTGTTGTCAAAACTTTTTTCAAATGGTACTGCTACTGGAATTTGTACTGGAATCGTTACAGATTCTTTTAGAACTTTTCCTCCATTGCGTTCAATATTTAAAAGAGCATGTTTGTATCCAACTTCATAAACCTTGTTCAAAGACGTAGAAGTATATTTAAAGTCGATGTCTTCCGCTTCTTTCAAGCCCATTTTCCAATAAGCTGGAATAGCATCGTAGCCCAATATTGTTCCTAAAATTCCTCCTGCCGAAGACGGATTGCAATCAGCGTCTTGTCCACAACGAGTAGTGATTTCCATCGTTTTAGTAAAATCTCCATTACCATACAATAACCCTACTACTACATAAGCAGAATTAATGGTAGCATCAATATTAAAAGGTGCAAATACGCCATCTGGACAACCTACATCTTGTGACCATTTATTTTGAATTTCGTACCAAGTTCTTTTCCAGTCGTTCGGATACATTTTATGCCATTTAATAACATCCGCAATACATTTATAATAATTGCTCTCTTTAGGAACAGTTTTTAAGGCTTCCTGAACCACATAGCGAACATCTTTTGAGACAAAAGCCAACGCATAACAAGCCCCTAAATAAACACCGCCGTAATAGCCATCACCATAATTCATTATATGTCCGATTTTATCAGAAATTTTAGAAGCAGTATTTGGCATGGCAGGAGACATTAAGCCTGCAAAATCGCATTCAATTTGATAGTCTATACAGTCAGCATGTGGGTTGTTCTCCCAATAACCTGATTGTGGGGGCATGATTCCGTTCAAAATGTTGCTTCGCCCTACTTGATTAGCGTGCCAAAGTGCATAGCCTGCGTTGGCATAAGCCTTCGCATGAGAATTCACTGGGGCATCAAGACCTTCTTTTTCAAAAACCTCTACAAAGGTTAAATCCATGTATAAATCATCATAAAGTCCAGGATTTTCTAGCATCATTTTTTTGAGATACCCATCATACCAAGGCACAGGCTGATATTCGTTGATGATTGTCCCATTGTATTTGAATTCCATCGGCCCTCCGAAGGTTACGCCAATGGTTTGTCCAGCCCAACCGCCCTTTATTTTATTTTTAAGGTCTTTCTGAGAGATGGTAATTGTTTTTGTGTTCTGAGCAATGCTACAGCATGCTGTAGAAAGTAAAGCAATCAATAATAGTATTTTTTTCATGTGTATCAATCAGATTTTCAATAGTTTTATGTTTAAAATAATGACAAAAAAGCCAACAGTAATAACGTTAACTCACCATTAATTCCTTGCGATATGGAATAGAAGATTGCGCTCCCATCTTTTTGACCGAGGCTGCTGCTGCTTTGCAAGCAAACTGTACAGCTTCTTTCAACGACATTTTTTCAAATAAGCCTACTGCCAAAGCACCATTAAAACAATCTCCAGCGGCAGTTGTATCAACAGCTTCTACTTTTACCGAAGCGACCATTCCTTCAAACTCATCAGATAAAATATACGCTCCTTTTGAGCCACGTGTAATCACTACATTCTTCACTCCTTTTTCTCTGAGAATATTAGCGGCTTTTCGGAGTCCGTCTTCATTGACAACAGATATTCCTGTAAGGATTTCTGCCTCTGTTTCGTTAGGGGTAATTACTGTTAAGTATTTTAAAATGTCTTCTTTAAGCGGAGTGGCTGGAGCAGGGTTTAGGATAATGGTCGCTTCGGTTTGATGAAATTTATTAACCACATATTCCACCGTTTCAAGGGGAGTTTCTAGCTGCATCAATATTAAATCATCCTTTTCAAATATTGCACTGGCTTTGTCTATATTGGCGGGTGATAGAAAAGCATTTGCCCCAGGAGCAACCGTAATGCTATTTTCTCCTTGCATATCTACGTTAATTAAGGCAACACCCGAAGGTTGTTCTGCATCAGTAAATACAAAATCTGTTTGGATGCCTTCTTTTTCAAATTGTTGTAAAGCCATTTTCCCAAAAACATCATTGCCAACTTTACAGATAAAAACCGTCGGACAGCCCAATCTAGCAGATGTAACGGCTTGATTGGCTCCTTTTCCTCCTGGGTTCATCAAAAATTTTCCACCCATCACTGTTTCCCCAGGCAAGGGTAATTTTGGTGCTTTTATCACCATATCTGTATTTGAACTACCAATTATAATAATCTTACTCATTTATATTCTTTTTTTTATACAAAAATACCTTTTATTAATTCAATTAAAAGTAGAATTTTTATCATTTTTAGTTATGGCTAAAATTAATATTATTAACCTTTATTTGTATTTTTAGCAATTTAAATGAAATAATAATTCTATAATATCAATATGGCTAAGTCTGAACTCTTACTTTTATATAAATTAATACAATCTTTATCAAAAGCAGAGAAAAGGTATTTCAGGTTAATGACACAAATACAAGAAGGGGCTAAAACTTTTATGCAACTTTATGATATTCTGGATAGTTGTTCAAATTTTGAAGAAGAAGTGACTCAACGAGTAGCCAATGAACTCACCTCAAAATCTATAGAACCAGCAAGAAAGTATTTGTATGCTAATATTTTAAAAAGTCTGCGATTATTTGAAGAGGAAAATTCACTTGAAAGTCAGCTTTTGAATATGATTCAGGAATGTAAAATTCTGTTCAACAAAGGACATATTGATTTGTATAATAAGCGATTAGCCAAGGCGATTCAACTTGCTGTTAAACATGATAAACATCTTTTCTACTTATTACTCAGCAAATTAGAACTACAAAACTTGGTGAGTTTACAGTTTTCAGACATCACGGAGACGGAACTTATACGTAAGCAAGAACAATTCAAAGCCTTGTTAAAACAGGAAAATATCCATCACGAGCAAGCCATGCTTTATGAAATACTTTGGTTTAGGTATCTTAAAAATGGGATGGTCAGAAGTTCAATTGATATTGAAAAGCTCAATGATTTATTGTTGGAAGAAAGTCAGGTTTTACAGCAATCAAGACAAAAAACATTTGAGTCAAAACGATTGCACTTACAATTTCAATCTACTTACTTTTTAGCAGTAGGCAATTCAAAAGGAAGCATCGCTATTTTTTATGAATTGATAGCTTTATTTGAGCAACATCAAACGCTTTGGATAGACAACCCAATGTATTACATCTATTGCATTGAAGGTATTTTAACCGATTTAAGAGCCATGGAAAAATGGGAAGAGATGGCTTTTTTCATAGAGAAACTCCAAAAGATTCCTGCGCTTAACGAAAGTACCAGATACTATTTACATGTGCTTATTTTTTCATATCAAGTTAATCTTTATAACGATTTAGAGGAAACCCATCAAGCACTTGCATGGGTAAACAGCCAGCTAAACGAAATACAAAAAAGCATAGGGCAAGTACCCGACAAGCTTCAAATAAAAGCTTATTATACCTTGGCGAGGCTTTATTATTTTACAAGAGATTATACAGTAGCACTACAATATGTCAATGAGATTCTAGCTGTTTTTCAAGAAGACCTCGGTACATCATTGTATGCTGAAATCAGGATATTAAATTTATTGATTCATCATCGTTTGGGTAATTTTGATTACTTGAGTTATGATTTGGTATCGCTAGAACGAAAATTGAAAATCGAAAAGAAATACCATGCCCTTGAAAAAGTAATCATTCAAGTGTTCAGAAATGTATTTACATTGAATAGTCGTTCTCAAAAATTATGGAACACGTTTAACGACCTCTCAAAAATGCCTTATCATCAACCCATTATCAAAAATCTAAAATTAGATAAATGGGTATATCGTCAATTGTTTGAGAAGCATCGAAACGAATAAGTCTATCCTCGATTAAGCGTTATATCTCTTTTTCAATAAATTCATCATAAATACATTAATCTCCCATTGGTTCGCTACAGGCATCTGGGTATAAGGCAATACAGGCATGTAAGTAGCTGGGCCGAATTCTGTAGTGACAGTAAGCTGTGTACCTTGTTGTCGATGCGTTGCTACAACTTTGTCCCACCAAGATAAATGTGTTTGTAGTACTTCCTCCCATTCTGGAGCACGTGGGTCATTTACCTGTGGGCCTTCTGGGTGACCGACTCTACTATGAATATGATTAGCATGAGCAATTGCCTTGGCTACAGCGTCCTGCTGATCAGCTAATAATGACTCGTGAACGTTGCACCAATGAGAAATATCTAAACAAATCCTCAAAGCTGGGATTTGATTTAGATATTCCTGTGTAATGTGGGCAGCAAAAAGACTTTTGCCTCGATGAGTTTCATGAATAATTTTAATGCCTGTTTCCTCAGAAATCCTACTGGCTAGCTCAAATAACTGCTTGTTTTGTTCAAAAGTAAAGTAGTCTTTTCCAGTTTGACAGTTAATGAAAATAGGCTTAGCCGAAATAAGGTTTCTCAAATACTTTTCATAGTTATGAGCATGTTCGCCTAAATCTTTTTCATGAGATTGCCAATATTGACCGATAAGCTCAAGGTCAAAATCATTTAAGGTAGCCAGTATTTCAGCTTTTTCTTTTTCGTCAAAAGGTAAAGCCATTTCTACACCATCGTATCCTGCAGTCTTTACATTTTGACAAAAAGTTTGAAAAGGAAGTACATTGCCCCACTGAGGAGCATAAAATTTAATATTCATGAGTTAGGGTTTACACGTTACTGCCGTTAATTTAGTATTATATTTACTTCAAAGCAACATCCGCTTCTTTTACTAAAAATTCCGCTTCGTCTTCTCTTAATCCTGAAGTTTGCCAAGTTAGCAGTGCTTCATCTGGCACAATATCAATCGGAGTAATGCTAGAATTAGAAGAAGCCGAATCGTTATAAGGAATATTAGACGCACGATTGTAACAAGAAATCATAGACCAACGAGGTTTATCAGAAAGGTTAGCTTCTGAGCGATGTAAAAGGTTACTATGGAAAAGTAATACATCTCCTCCTTGTAACTCCACATAGATTAATTCCATCGTTTTTAGGGCTAAATCCACATATCTCTGTGATGCACCTACTTGCTCCCCCGAAAAGCCATGTTCTACTCTCCCCATTTTGTGCGAGCCTTTGATAACCTGTAAACAACCATTTTCTTGATTCGCATCCGTAATAGCAACCATTACCGACATCATTTGGTCAGGCAATAAAAACTCATTTTTATACCAATAACCATAGTCTTGGTGCCATTCCCAAGCCCCGCCTACTCGTGGTTCTTTTTGCATCAATTTAGAATGAAAATGACAAACAGAAGCATCTCCATCAAGTAATTTATCTACTGTATTAATCAAACTGCTACCTCTGGTTAGCAATCCATATACATCATCTCCAGGCTTATACCATAACGAAAGCTTACTTCTTTTTCCTGAACTATCATTCACATTAATAGCATTTTTACTCATTATGCTATCCTCTATGGCTATTTGATATAGTTTTGAAACTTCCTCTTGGTTAAAGAAACCTTTTAGAATCAAGTATCCATCTTGATTGTATTGCTCTATCTGAGCAGCCGTTAATGATTGTTTTCCCATGTTCTTATTTTTTTAATGTTCCTTTATTGCTTAATTACTTCAAATAGTTCTCCGTTATATTTTTCATTGATTTTCACCTTAAATCCAATAGAGGATAATTGGCTCCCTGTCATCTGGATGATTTTCTTGCCAGAAATTGCTTGTTTGATAAGGTAGGTTTTGTCAGGTTGTAAGGATGTGATGAATATTTGTCTTTCACTTTCCAAACTTCCATGCTTAAATACCCCAATTATTCCTCCTGATTTTGTTTCTGTATTAATGCGCTGAAATCCATCCCATTGCCCTTCTTTAGGTTCCCCCAAACCTGCTAAATCTTGCCTGTAACTCATGATTTGATGTTTGTTTTCCATCAATTGCAACCAATCTGCATAGGTTCTATACTTCTTAAAATCTGGAGCTGATAGTTTTCTTGGGTCACCTAACATAATGGGTAAAGCACCTGCAAGCGATTTTATGTGCATTTCCCAACCTGCATCTTGCATTTCGGGATTTCCGATAACTAATGCTGTTGCTGGAATAGCAGGCGAACGCCACCAAGCCATATTTCTTACTCTTAAATCGACGTTTTCCTGTGGCGGACCGTAAAAATTAGAGAGCCAATTTCCTTCTGCATGTTTCAACATGGCATAATCTATCAATTGTAAACCACCCATGGTTTCAAAGGTACAGTCGATAAATAGGGTTGGCTTGGTCGCATGCAATTCGTCAAAAAGCTTCCAAACACGTTCATAGTTTACATAAAATGATTCGTGTTGATCTTTATGATTAGCATGATTGGTAGCGTAACAGCCTGTATTTTTATGACCAAATCTGTATGGACTGGTAACAACCGTAAAGTCGAGTTTTAAATATTCTAGTCCGTATTCTAAGGACAGTTTCATCAAAACGTTTTTGATATAATCGTACCAACCCGTACTAAAGCAAGCTGTTCGCATTTTTAAATCATTCTCATGCAAATTGGCAGGCTGTTGGTTTTCATCCAATACAAACCATTCTGGATGTTCTTGATACACTTTGCTATCTGGCGAAGCACTACCGACACTTACCCATAAACCGGGTTTCATTCCTAACGATTTGATATAATCGAACACAGGTTTTAAGCCATTAGGAAATTTCTTCTTGTCAATAATCCAATCTCCATAGTTATCATTCCAGCCATCATCTATCACAAACTCTTTCATGCCAGCATCAGCGGCAGCCTTTGCTAATTCCATGACCAATTTCTCATTAATATCTTTGCGAAAAGGCATCCAAGTATTATACACAAAAGTTGGTTTTTGTGATAATTCAGAAAGGCGTGTGCCTAAATGTTTTCGCACAAAGTCTGGTACAGCCGTGTTAAGTATTTCGTCAGGGTCTTTATGATTATTATATACCATCGTAAAGACTTGTGGGGACTCAAAGCTTTCTCCTTGCTGAAGGTGTTTTCTGAAAGGAAACTGTGTATCTTTATGAGTTAAGCCACTACAAATAGTAGGCTCTTGCCAAAAGACAGATGTATGTTTAATTACACCAGCAGCTTCATTACCAATGACCATCCCCTGTTGCCAATCGCTATTATGTACTGTTAGCAAGGCATCTTGCATATTGCCATCATAAGGACCAATAGAACGTCTTCTTCCATAATCATGGCAAATCCAACTAAAGGTTGTGGCAAAATATCCTGTAATGTTAAATTTCTCAACATCTATAGATTCTAAAGAAACACTTTTGTTTGATAAATTCTTAATGACCAAATTTTTACGAATCACAGGTAAGTTAGGGTACAACAAATATTTAATGGTAAGTTCAATTTGTTTATCGTCACTTAGCAACTTGACTGCTACTCCCTCGCCTTGCTTAGTGTCTGTAATTTTTTGGATACCTGCTAAAGTCCAATTGTCTGTTCCTGCATAAACTTTATTATTAACCTCAAATTGAAACTCTGGATTAACCTTTTCAAAGTACCTAAATTCTCCCACTACGGGTTTATAAGTAGTAGTCCCAAAACTGCCTGATAATACAGGTAATTTTATATTTCTCTGGACAAATCCATTGTTTAATACCAATTCATCAGTAGTCCACTTTGCATAAGATTGTTGTGCTTTTACAAAGCTTGTGCTCAAAACATTAAATAGTATAATTACTATCAAGATAGTAGTTTTAAGTATATAGTAATGAACACAATAAGTGTTTTTGATTCGCTGAAGGCTGTATTTACTTAAATCCATTTCGTATTTTTGTATGTAATATTTTTTATATTTTATTGATACAAAATTCGTTTTTTCAAAGAAATAATAACTAAACAATTTTATTAATTACATGGATTATTTTACTTTTATAAAAATTGAATAATACAATATATTTATGCAAAAAAGTAGAGGCTTTGAAGGAGAATTAATTATAGAAATTCCTACCCTAGCAATTAATAAAAGTAGAGCATTGCCCTTAATTCATTCGCTTTATATTACCCGTATGGGGTTTTATCCCAAAGCACTACACCATTATTACCAACGTCCGTTGGGTATTTCAAAAGTCATTTTGATTTACTGTACGCATGGAAAAGGACGCATTCAGATTCAAAATAAAATAATCAGTATTTCGGCTGGAGAAATATTTGTTATCCCTAAAAATGTACCTCATTCTTACGTAGCTGATGCTCAGAATCCTTGGACAATTTATTGGTTTCATCTCGACGGAAATAATGTCAATGATGTTGTAAAGGCTATTATGAATGATAGTGTCGAAAGCGTTCAAGTTGGTTTTTCCAATGAGCGTAATGACTTATTCAAACAAATTTCAAATACCTTGTTAAAAGGTTATAGTGCTAATAATCTGCTGTTTGCCAATCTTTCGCTATCTTATTATTTATCTACTTTTATTACGACAGAACATTTTCAGCGAGTAAACGACACTCATCCCGTGATTAGTTCTACCGACAAAGCCATTAAGTTTATGCAAGAAAATCTTGCTAATACGCTTACCCTTGAAGAAATTGCTCAGTCTGCCCATCTTTCTATCTCCTTTTTCTCTAAAAAATTCAAAGAAGATACTGGCTATGCACCCATTGAGTATTTCAATCATTTAAGGATTCAGAAAGCTTGTCAACTACTTCATTTTACGGCTTTGCGTATCAATGAAGTAGCTTCAGCAATTGGAATCGACGACCCATTTTATTTTTCAAGGTTATTCAAACAACAAATGGGTGTTTCGCCTGTTCAGTACCGTAAAGGCGAAACCAACAGCTGATATATTTAAGTTAACGTTGATATTTCTACAATCTCGCCCGTCGTTTTTTTCTTTAGAATCACTTTTTTATCTCCATTAGGAAGCAGCTCCTCTTTTACTAACCAATGCTCATTGTCATATTCTTTGTAAACAGAAGGTTTTGTTTGTCCAGTCAATCCTCGCCAGATAGGGAGTTGCACGGTTTCCCATTGCTTGCTTTTTGCAGAGATAAAAGCCGCATCTAAAATGGCATTTACTACATATCCGTCATAAAAAGTTTCCTGTGGCTCACGTTGATTTTCAATGGCATCAAACATATCTGTAAACATATTTGGGTATCCCAACTCGTGGGCTTCGTCGCCTACAGGAAATAACCAACCATTATTTACTTCCGCTTTTTCAGCTACATAGCCTGCTCCTTTGCCTGTGCTAAAAACTTCAAAACCTGTGCGTAAAAAACTATTGAGCCAAATAGAACCTTCTGTACCGACTACCTCGTCTCGTAAATCCATACCCCCTCTGAAAGTCCAGCTTACCTCAAACTGACCAATCGCTCCGTTTTCAAATTTTACTAGCCCAATAGCATGGTCTTCGGCTTCAATTGGGTGTACTTGAGTATCAGCCCAACACATTACTTCAATGGGTTTTATATCTTTCCCAATAAAATTTCTACTGATTTCTACACAGTGACAAGCTAAATCGATAATTGCTCCGCCACCAGATTTTTCTTTGTCCCAGAACCAATCACTATGTGGACCAGGATGTGCTTCCCTTGATTTTGTCCAGAGTACTCTACCAATGCTACCTTGCTGTACGCTAGCTACTGATTTTAAGAATTTGGGCGTATAGCATAAATCTTCAAGATAGCCTGCAAAAATACCTGCATCTTCTACTAAATGTAACATTCGTTCGGCCTCGGCTGCTGTTCTGCCCAAAGGTTTGGTACATAAAACGTGTTTTTTAGCTTTAGCACAGGCACTTACGGCTATTTCATGCAAATGATTAGGCAATGAAATTAGCACAACATCTACTTCTGGATGGTTGATGGCTTCTTCCATATTATCAGTAAAATGCTGTAAATGATAATCTTCTGCAAAGCGTTTTGCTTTGTCGATATTACGAGAATACACCGTATAAATAAAGTCTTTTCTTCTTTGGGCATGCAGTGAAGTAGCATAAAAGCGAGCAATAAAACCCGACCCCAACATGGCAATTTTCATGAGCTAAATAGTTATTTAAGATAATTTCATTTTCTCGGCATCCCAATTCAATGCTTTGTTTTTTTCAGCACTAATATTACAAGCGATAGATGGTCCTGCTGTTCTTAGTCCAAAAGTGGCATCCTCTAAAACAGGTATATTCGACCGTATTCCATTAAAAAAGCAAATCATGTGATCCACTCTGTCGTCATAATTGGCAGGTGCTGTAAATTCAATGGTCTTTCCCATGTCAAAACCTCCCATGGTATTGCCATACTTTTCTTTGTACCATTTTTTATAGTCTTCTTTTTGTTGAGCAGAAAAACTATCGAAAGAATCATATCCTCCGAAACCAGGGGCTGCGCTTCTTTTCAATGTTCTTACTTTAAAGTCGTTCCAACCAACTTCTATTGAACCTTCTGTTCCAATGAGTTTTATGCCAAAACCATTTTTTCCTTCACCACTTGCCAAATTAATACGTGTGTATAATTGAAAAGAAGATAGCGTAGGTGTTTGAGGATAAGCCATAAATGAGTTGATTAAATCATAGGCATCTCTTCCATCTTTCCAATAGTTTACTTCTCCTAATGCAAATATCTTATTTGGACCTATTGAACCTGTGATGGTGTGTAAGCCTGTCAGTAAATGAACAACTAAATCGCCAGCAGAGCCAGTACCATAATCTTTAAAATTTCGCCATCTGAAAAAACGCTCTGCACTGAAAGGAACTTTAGGTGCATTGCCTAAAAACTTATCAAAATCAATGGTTTCTGGCGAAGCATCTGTCGGAATAGAATACTGCCATGCCCCTTTGGCATCGGTTCTATCACAATAAGCCTCTACATAACTCAACTCGCCAATTACTCCTTTTTCAAAGTGTTTTTTGGCTTCTAGAACAGCTAAACTACTTGCCCTTTGGCTCCCAACCAGAAAAACCTTTCCTGTTTTCTTTTGAGTTTCAATAATAGCATGTCCATCTTCTATTTTCTGAATCATTGGTTTTTCACAATACACATGTTTGCCCGCATTCATCGCATCAATCGCTATTTTTTGGTGCCAATGGTCTGGTGTACAAATCAATACGGCATCGATATCTTTTCTGGCTAATATTTCTCTGTAATCTTTGGTGGTGAAAATGCCATTACCCCATTTTTCCTTGGCTCTATCTAAGCGACCAGTGTATAAATCACAAACAGCTACTAATTCCACCCCATCAACTTTAAGGGCGGCATCCGTATCGTAATGTCCAATAATGCCCGAACCAATTAACCCAATTCTGATTTTATCATTAGCACTAATTTTAGTAGAAGGAATCAGTTTTCTGTGTAGTACTTCTTCATGAGCATTTACACCAGTAGTGCCAATGGATATTGCGGCTACTGAGCCACCCATGTTCTTTAAAAATTTTCTTCTTGAATTTTCCATTTTGTTAAATAAAAGGTTTTCTAAATTGAATAATGTTAAACGCTATCCTAAGAATGTTTCTTTAACGGCCGAAAGTCCTTTTATATGAGCACTGACGACATCCATAGTATTGGGCGAGTTGGGTTCTAAACATTGTTCTATCACAATGTGTGGATGGATATTCATTTTCGTGAGTTCATTGGCTAATCTGGTATAATCAATATCACCTTGAGCGGTAAATGTTTCTGCCCATACACCGCCAATAGATTGTCTGATATGTAGCTCAGCTATTCTTTTTCCATATAGCTTCAAGACATCGAATACGGCGACTTCTGAGTTGTCGGAGCCTCTGTAAACCCAGTGTACATCAAAACAAAAAGAAACATTTTGAGGAGTGGTATTTAGCAGTATATGATGAAATTCTCTGGCACCTGCTTTTAGCTCGACGTCATGGGTGTGATAAGCCAATGTTAAACCTCTTTGTCTCAGTTCCTTGCCCAATGTTTCCATTGCCTGTGCTTGAAGATTCAACTGTGCATCATTTTTCAATTCGTTTGAACCCCATTTTATCGGACTTGGGTTGGTTACAATAATTTTTGTTCCATAGTTTTTAACTACATCTGCAATGGCTATTATCGTATTGATAGAGGTTTTGATTGCCTCTTTTTCGTGTAAAACACTATTGACATAAATAGAAGGCAATGCGATATCGTATTTATTAAGTACAGGAATTAATTGTTGAGCCATTGCTGGACTTTCAATATTTGGCTCATACGCTTTTATGCCTGTTTTGACAAACTCAGAAAAATTTTGTTCTAGATTATCACCCCATTTTTTATGAGCTCTATTATAGAAAGTAATCCAATTATAGCTGTTACAGGAGATAGGTAAATGATGATGGCTACGATTTGCCAAAGCCGTTGATGCTATGGAAATAGCGGGTATAAAAGCTAAAAAATTACGCCTGTTTAATACATTTTTTTTCATACTTAATAAGTAGGATAATACCGTTTTAGGTTATTAACATAAATTAATACACAAAAAAACAATGAATAATATTATATTGCCACTATAAAATAACTTTTACCGATACTATTTTGACCAATTTAAAAATATCTAAGCATGCAGTCTTCCAAAAGCTTCCTTTAGCCACAGGAAGTTCGTTTATTATTGGCCGTTATGAGTCGCCAAATTTTGAAACGCCTTGGCATTTTCATAAAGAGTATGAACTGGTTTATTGCGAAAAAGGCTTTGGAAAGAAATTTATTGGGGATAATTTCTCATCTTATCAAGAAGGAGAAGTGGCATTTATTGGTAAAAATGTACCTCATTTATTCAAGGCTGACGATTGTTTTTATCAAGACGATAATCCGATAAAACCTTGCTCCATAGTGATTCAGTTTTCAGAAGATTTTTTAGGAGGAGATTTTTTCAATAGTGCTGAAATGACAAACATGAAAAAAGTACTGCTATTATCGATGAATGGTTTGCTTGTGTTGGGAGGAGCTAAAGAAAAAATCAAGCAAATCATGATAGAGATGCTTAACCTAGGGAATGTCGGGCGACTTAGTAAGCTTATCGAAATCTTTGATATTCTTTCAAATGGACAAGAATTACAGCCTATTTCGGTAAATACTATTAGTGGTATCAATATCAATGATAGTTTAAAAATGAATAAAGTGTTGGAATACGCTTTGTTACATTTTAAAGATGACATTTCTATCACAGAAGTTGCTGGAATAAGTAATCTTTCAGAATCAGCTTTTTGTAGGTATTTTAAATCTCGTACACAAAAAACTTTTTTGAGTTTTGTTATCGAAATGCGCCTCACTGAAAGTTGTAGACTCTTGCAAGAAACCAATAAATCTATCCTTGAAATTTGCTATGAATGTGGATTTAAAAATCTGTCTAATTTCAATCGCCTATTTCGAAAACAGTTCAACCAAAACCCGATGGAATATAGGAAACAAACTGGAAGATGATTAGAATCTATCATTCATAAAAGGTTCTAATCAATAAACTATTTTTTAAGGCTAATCAAGGATTTATCGGCAATCAATATCGGGGCATCATACACTGGAAGATTATTAAAAACGTATTTATCCCCTATCTTTTGCCACTGATTATCAGGTATTTCATAAACTAACCCTGTAAGAATATCTACATAAACAGGTTGTTCAAAATTACCATTGAGGATAGTGAAATTTACATTTTTTGTCAAATTGGAATAATTGGAATAGCTTCATCTAGCCAGATGGTGAATACTTGCTTTTTAGATTGCGTATGTTCATAGCCATATACTGCCAAACTCCTGTCGGTGCCCTTATTATACTTTACTTCATCTGCTTTTAATGGAGTTTCGATATTATGAGTAGTTGCTAAATTTTTAATTCTTTGGAGGGTATTATCAAAAACAGAAGCAACATTTTGCATCGCATAATATGCTATTTTAGGACGAATAACCCTGTTTAGAGAATCTGCTTCTAAAATACCTTTCACATTCTTTTTATTAATAGGCCCGTTCATTACTCTGTAATTCATCTCGACAATTCCTAAAATACTCGATTCTATATCATGTCCTAAATCTCCTAACATTCTACGTACATTCCATTTGGCTTGTGAAACTTCAGTCCAATCATAGTCTCCCAATGCCCCACGTCCATATCCACTTGACGAAGGCGCACCATTTTCGCCTTGACGTAGTTTGACATTCGGGGCATATTTATCTAAACTCTGTTTCAATGCTGCCACATGAGCATAATTAGCATCAGGATTATAGACATAATCATGGTAAGTCATATTATCAAAAAGACTCATTTTCCCTTTTTGATAGATTGTTTTGAAAAAAACATCAGCATATTTTAAATCAATATGCCCCATTGCCAAGCCTGATATTTTAGCCTTTGGCTGATGTTTTTTGATAATCTCTGCCGTTCTAATATTCAATTCAGCTACTTTCTCAGGAAGGTTGATTTCATTATCTCCAAAATTTGGCTCATTCCAAATTTCCCAGTCGCTTACTTTTTCTTTATAACGCACCACTAAGGCTTCAACCCACTTATCCCATGCTTCTAGTGCTTCGGGCGAAGTAGGTATTCCTGCACTCAAATTAATGCCACCGCCACCTTGATATATTGGGTTACCATATGATGTCTCTAACCACGGTTGAAACCCCTGTTTGTGGGCATCGTCAATAATTTTATCCAGCCATTGCCAATCATATTTACCTTTTACTTTTTCGGTTTTCGCCCAACCAGCTTGCATTCTTAATCGTTTGATGCCCAAAGGAGCGATATACGCCTTGTACTGATCATAGTCAGCCATATCTCGGTCAAGGGTTTCACAGCCAATAATCCAATTTGAAGAGGCTATTTCCTGTGTACTCCTAGGTCTTAATACTCCCTTTTTTATGAATGATATTTTCAACTCAGGCATGATGTTATGCTTAGATGTCTCTATGTTCTGAGCATCTACAGCAACCACATTACCCATCAAACAACATACTATCAGCAAACGATTGAAGATATTCATAAAAGTTTTTTACTTTATTAAACATGAACGTATGGAAGTCAGTATTATGAGAGAATACTGACTTCATCACACTGTTGAAAATCCTAGAAGCTATATTTTACTTTCCTTTTAGCTTTTCCTGTAACCAATTATTCATTTTTTCTCCCTGTTCTGGATAAGTCCAGTGACCAGTATCGAGGGCTAAGAATAACTCTTTGGGTGCAGTAATTACATTGTAGGCTGCATACATAGATGTTGGTGGGCAGGTTTCGTCATTAAACCCCCATGAATACATCCCAGGCACTTTTACTCTGCGTGCAAAATTCACTACATCATAATACCCGACTGTCGCTATTTTTTCTTTAGTTTCATTATAGGCTCTACCCAATTTATCAAAATAGTGTGGCCATCCTCCTGCTCTGCCTTTTAAATAACCTGTTACATCTGCCAAGGCTGGATAAAATGCCCCTAGCCATTTTACCCTGCTATCTAACGCTGCCGTTACGATGGATAAAGCTCCCCCTTGACTACCGCCTGTAACAGCTAGGTTTGAACCATCATATTGTGGAAGACTTGTTAAAAAATCGTTGGCTCTGACACACCCCATATAAACCCTTTTATAGAAAAAACGATTTTTGTCATCAAGGTTATAATTAGGATAACCATTCAAAATACCAGCTCCCAAATCGGTGTAAACAGATGGTTCCATCGTAACAGGAATACCATGAATCCCTATTTGAAAAGTAATGATTCCCTTTTCTGCATTATTAATATCACCTCCATAAGGACGGACACCAGCCCCCGGCACTTGCAACAAAGCAGGATATTTTCCTTCTTTTTTAGGAACACACAATATGCCGTAAAGCCTTGCCCCTATTTTGAAGTTTTGAAGATTAACATGATATACATTTACCTTTTCTGTACACCGTTCTGGTAACAATGTCATTTTAGCATCTATCGGAATTTTCGCTAGTTCATCTTTCGCTTCTCGCCAGAAAGTATCAAAATCAGCAGGATTTTCAACGGTTGGACTGATAGTCAAGGGTTCAAAAGCGGCTGTACTTAGATTTCTGTATTCTTTTCCATCAATTTCTGCAATAGCAACACAACGGAGAAAACCTGAGATTGTCATCGTTCCTCCATCAATAATTTGCGAGCCTGTGGCCAAACTAATAGCTTCTTTCTTAGAAGGTTCTTGCTTCTCAGGGCCTATTTCATACCTTACTTTTGCATCTTTTACCAAATTCCCGTTTTTAAAAACAGCAATGGTAAATTTTACTTTTTCTCCTAGCTTATAGGTCCAATCGGCGTGGTCGGCAGCCACTAAAACTTTTACAAACTTCTCTGTAGGTTGCGAGAAAGCTATGGGTAAACACAAAGCCCAAATAAGGGTCAATAAAGCGAGTTTTTTGAACATAGGAATTGTTTCTTTTTTAGAGCTAAAGATATATTTCATTGAAATATACTTGTTATTTCAATGTATACCGATACAGCGCAAAGCTATTTATCTCAGGCAAGTTGAAAACAATATTTCCTTCTTCAAGCACCCGACTTTCAAATGATTTACCTTGTCCTGCTAGCTATTGCGACCTAGACCTACTCTATCTCCTACTCCGAATTATCAGAATAACTAATGATTTCAGTGCATTTATTGACAGCCCCTTTATCTTTTAATCTTCCTTCAAATAAGTAATTGATTAAGCCTTCAAATGACTTTCCTTTTTGCTGACAACTACTATCACGATTGTACTTATCTAAGATTGTATCAATATTTCCTAGCGGTAAATTCACTTGTTTAATCATTCTTTCTGTGCCATGAATATGAGTAAGTTTTAAGCGTTGATTAATATTATTGACAATACCTATCAATTGTTTTTGGGGAGGTTTCTCTTCTTTTGTAAACTGATATTGAACCTTCCACTTGAGTATCATCGAACGAATGTAGGCTGCTCTTGATATTTTTAAGCCTGCTCTTTTTGTTTAATCTCTTCAAATTATATCTGGGTTAACCTTGCTGGGATAAGGCGTCTTCTAAGCTAAATCGTCCTGATTGTTTTGGCTTCTTTATTTCCATAGGTTTTGATATTTTAGCTTGATGTGCAAAATTATTTCTTCTGTAAAAGTGCTTGCACGCCAGTTTATGTATACATAATCTCCATCTTGCTTCACTACTCAAGTAGTGAAAAAATATTTAACCCTTTACTAAATCAATACTCCTATCTCAATTCCTTAATCTTACACTAATTTTATACTAATTGTTCATAAATTTTACATTAACTACCTTGTTTACACTAATCTGATAATAATCTTACACTATTTTGACATAAATTTTACATTATTAATCTTTTTGCTCGAATTCGTATAAATATCATATAATCATCTCAATTTTAGGTGATAAACCAGGTAAATTAGCTGTTAATAAAACAACGATCCAAGCCCTTTTTTCTAGCTTAGTAGCTACAAGGTTTACAATACTGCCAACTATATTCTCTCAGTATTTACACTATTCTTACTTCATTAAAATAAAAAATCTTTCTCTCAATTACTGGTTGTTACTTCCAAGTATTTCTTTGATGTCTTGGGTATTTTCTGCCTAAGTATTCATTTTCTTTATGTAGAATATATGTTCTAACTTTACAGTGATGATAAGCTTATACGGCTGTATATTAATACATAATATTTTGTACTTTTCCGATAATGCTAAAAATATTAAACCATGTCGATACCCTTAAATATATCCACCATTCTACATGGTAAAACAGTAGAGTCAGAACGATTAGCATTTTAAAAATTTGGAATCCAACTGCTATCATAAGAACTGTTGGAACATTTGCTAATGATTTTGAAAATTTAGGACGTGGATATATTGTTGTAGGTGTTGAAGAAGATAAGGGTCGGTGCTTCTATAATTGAAGCACCGGGTATCATATTTATCTTACATTTTGAGCAATACCCCCCAGATTAATCACATTATCAGGAATAGGCCAAGTGTACAGTTTTTCATGCTCAGGAGCCAACTCATATTTTTTAGTTCCTAGCGAACGAACAAGGATATAACCCATTTCCTTTCGCAGTCGCCTCAAATCACTCCATCTTACCCCTCTGAATAGTAAGCTTTTTCTTCTTTGATTCAGAATTTCAGTCAGGATATTCTTGGTATTAGCCACCGTCATGGCTTGATAAGTACCTGTTTTGTATCTCTTGATTAAAAGCGTATTAAGCGCCTGCAAGGCATCCTCATGATTCCCCAGCCTCTCACTACATTCCGCCCTGATAAGCATTAGCTCATCAAGCGCAGGGAAAGGATTAAACGTATCATAACCATTATACGACCCTTTAAAAGTATAGTCGTTGTTAGCTTTTAAAAAATACACCGGGAATCTTAAATCATTAGCCTCGTAAGAAGCCAGCAAGGTTGGATTCACTTTCAGGTAAGAAAAGAACACCTGAATTTCCAGCATCACATTAAACATAGGCTGTTCCACATTCCCAAAGGAATAAAGAGGGAATGGAAAACTTAACCTGCTGTCCACTTTATTATAATCCATTAATTCATCAGAGATTGCTAGACATTGATTAGCATACTGCTTAGCAAGGGCATACTCCTTCATCTGTAAATAGATACGAGCTAAAAGTGCCAGCGTAGCCTGCTTAGAAGGACGAGTCTTTTCTTTGGGTAATACAGGAAGCAAAGTCAACGCCTCAGCAAGGTCATGGAGTATTTGTTGGTAAGTAGCCTCTATACTTACTCTAACATTAGATTGATTAATATCAGAAGACAACCTAATCGGAATCCCCATTTTTTGACTAGCAGTTTCCTTTTCATAGTCATCACAGAAAATCTGAGCCAGTTGAAAGAACTGCCATGCCCTCCAGAACAAAGCAGTCCCCCTAATCCTGTTGTACTGTTCCATATTCTTGTCGTTTGGTTGTATCTTACTAAGCCCCTCCAATACGATATTGCTGTACAAGACCTTCGTGTAAGCATTATTCCACCCCGGACACTGCTGACCTTCATAAATATCGACAGCCCACACATAGCCATTCTTTTGATAAGGGTTAGTGAGTGAATTCCATTCTGTCTCATTCAAGTAGTAATCATCCGTGCCAATTTCCCCCATGATGAGCACAGCAGTAGTATTCATGACAGTCATGTTATCCATTAAGGCATCCATATCCTTTAATGAAGCAGGAACTGCCAGCCTGCTATCGGGTTTAACCTCCAAAAAATCAGTATGGCAGGAAACCGATACCCAGCATAGCAAGCCAGCGATGATTGTATAAAGTCTTTTCATATTTGTATGCGTTTTAGTATAGTTAAAGGTCAATTTTAAAGCCCAAAGAATAAGTTCTGATAGGAGGGTAGTCTGAGGTAGGGAAATCTGGATCCAGCCCTTGTTTATTCGCTCGCCATAGTATGCCAATATTATTTACATACATAAAAACCGAAATATTGCTGAGACCTAGTTGAGGCGCAGAAAACTTATAACTAAGATTGATGTCTTTCAACCTAAGATGCGCTCCGTTTTCAATAAGCGTTTCATTATTAAGATAGATATTCTCTCTGGTGGTATTAGCTCGCATGCTGAGCGCTGGGACAGTAGTATGTAATTCATCTCCTGGAGCCTTCCACCTTAACAAGTAATCCTTGTGCCCATTCCCATAGTTGATTAGGTTAGTATAATTGATACTGCTTCTTCTAAAATTGTATCCAGCCTTGTAAACAACATTGACGCTAAGGCTTAGTCCCTTCCACGTCAGCGTGTTTCTAACACTCCCAAAATGTTGAGGTACAGTTACCCCCATTTCTTGAAGACTAGCCGTTTGCAATGAGGACCAATAGGCAGCATAGTTCTCATTCAATTCGTTATTGGAATACACTAGCATTGCCCCTGTGGCAGGATTTAAGCCATACCAAGGCAAGGCATAGATTACATCCGCAGACTTTCCTTCTCTGGCTGGAGCCCTTGCAGCATTTGATACGGGGAAAAAAGACTGGATAGCAGGTGATTCTGTCCCACTATACTTAGTAATCCTATTTTTTGTCCAGCTCGCCAGTAGTACAGCAGACCATTTGAGCTTACCCTTAGTAATGAGCCCACTGATTTCCAAATCCATTCCCTTGGTAAGCATGTTGGCAGCATTAATCCGACTATCAATATTAGTGATTCCTCCCAGTCCTATTGAAAAGATTCCAGAGGTCGGATCTAGATAATCATAGCCAATCAGGTCACTACCAGCTTTTTGATAGTACTCCAAACTACCCCGAATGCTGCCATTCAGGAAAGAAAAGTCAAGGGCAGTATTCCAGACGCTTACCTTTTCCCACCTTAAAGATGGATTACCTATGCTTAGAAGCTGAGCAGAAGGTAAGTTAGTCACCGTACCGATACTGTTAGTAATACTTGGCATGGTACTTACCTGCTTATTAATATTACCATTAACCCCGTAAGTCGCTCTAAGCTTTAGCACGTCAATCGTATTACTTGAGGCTGAGGTCAAGTACTCCTGCTTGAGGTTCCATAATCCACCCACAGACCAGAGTGGAACACCTTTTTGATTCGTAGCTACCCCAAATATATTGGAAGCATCCCACCGACTGCTTAGTGTAAGGGTATACTTTTGATCAAACGTGTAGGCAGCATTGGCAAAATAAGAGATAAACCGGTCAGTGAAATGCTGGACATCAGCAATGGTATTGGGGATTCTGCTGGCAGACCTCGGTCGCAGGGGATAGCTAGTTTCATAATTGAGATAAGGTGAACTAGTCAATGTCTGATTGTCATAGCCGTATAATAAGTAACCAGGCCCCGCTGTTGATTGATCCTCCCTGATTTCAGCCCCAGCCAGTGCATCGAGTTGGTGTTGTTGCTGGAGTGATTTATGATAGTTAAATTGCAGACGACCATAATGACTCTTGCCAGAAGATCTTGAACCAGATAAGATTCCTCCCAGAGGAATGACACTCGTGCCATTAGGCTGAGTGAAGCGGTTAATAAGGTCTCTGACATAGTACGTTTCAGGCGCATAATAATTACGAACTTCCCCAGTAGCACTTCTGAATTGGTATTTAAGGTCAAGGGCTAAATCAGACAACAACGAGTATCGCAAGCCAGTGTTCATTCTTATCTCGTTATTGTTGGAGGTATTATCAGCTAAATTAAGTTCCTCCAAGGGTTTAAAAGCCCAGTTTAATAAGCCAGTAGCTGTTGCCGCATCAATGTAGGTTTGACGGTATTTGTAGGGGATGGCTGCTGGCAATCCATCTTCATCTATCAAAGCAGTATAAGATTGCAATGCCCCGCCTTCTCTAGGAATAAGGGCTGATGGCTGGAGTCCATTGTTTTTGTAAGCCTGAAGGACATAGTACAAGCTACTAAAGACCTCCAGTTTTTTACCCAATCTATAGTTTAGTTGATTATTGAGTGTTACCCTTGAAGAGCTAAACCCGACGTTTGCGGTAAGGTTTTTATCAAATCCAACCGATGTGACATATTTCAGGTCATTATTACCCCCTGAAATGTTCAGCGAATATTGTTGATTGAGAGAAGTTTGATACAAGTATTTCAGCATGTCTTTTCTTACATCTTTGGTGGCCAAAAGTTTTAGTTGTCGTTCCATCTCCACATGACTAATCCTTCCTTGCTGACCAGCAATTTGGAGTTCAATAGCAGGAGAGAGCAAAGTCCAGTTATTTTGTTGGAAGCCACCATTTTGAAAACGTAAGCGTTGAAAGTCAATGAGGTCTTGGGCATTCAAAAAGGCAGGATTATAGAATAGGTTAGGTTTATCAGCCGAGGTAAAGTTAGACTGTAAACTAACCGCTGTTTTTTTATTGTACTTGCCTTGCTTGGTGGTAATGACGATTACGCCATTTCCAGCCCGAACACCCCATATAGAAGTAGCGGCTGCATCTTTCAGGATGGTGATGTCTTCTACATCATTGGGATTGATGGTATTAATATCCCCCTCATAAGGAAAGTTATCGATTACGATTAAAGGAGCACTTGAGGCATGAATGGTGCTAAGCCCCCTGACTCTTAAGTCTGAGGTATTTCCGTGAGGAGATATATTGGTTCTGTAAAATTGCAGACCAGCACTTACTCCCTCTAAACGGCTCAGAATATCCGTACTGACACTTCGGTTGATGAGTTCATTATTAAGATGGATAAAAGACCCTGTGGCTCTTTCACTGCTGATTTTAGTGTATCCCGTAGAAACGATTACCTCCTGAAGTTCACTGTTTTGTATTTCCAAGCTGAGAGAGGCAGGCAATGATTTTAGGGAAACAGCAACCGGTATTTTGAGTGACTTAAAACCAATACTGCTGATTACCAGTGTATCACTGGGAAGAGTAGCGCTTATTTCAAAGAAACCATTCCTATCTGTAAGCGTCCCAGTACCTTGTTTAATGAGTCTTACGGATGCACCGGGAACCTCAATTCCATCTGAGGCTGTAATCACCCTGCTTTTTAACAGCTGGGCATATAGTGGCGAACAGTATGCCATTAACATACTTATAAAATAGACTTTTCTCATGTTGTTTAGGGGTTTAATGGTTTGAAGTATTAGCATATTTTACAACGATTACATCCATTTCCTGTGCTGTCAGTGCCAAATCAAAACCGATTTTGTTGAGGGCTCTTTTAATCGTGGGAATGGTAAGATGCTTTTTATCCAGCTGAATGGAGACCTTAGTGTCCGAAATAATCCTATCCAAGACAGGGTAAGGCTGGCTTGATAAGACCGCACTAACGTAGCTGGTTAAACGTCTTATGGATTGATTATTGAGTGTGAAGAAATCAGCATTACTAGATTCAGCAGATTCAACATTAGCAACATCAACCTTCAGGGAAGGCAAGGTAGAGGCATGTTCCAGCCGAACAATAGCATAACAGGGTATTGTTCTTTTCTCTACGACGGTCTTCACGCCTTTTTCCAGTGTTAGATAGCGGTTAATATCATCACTCATAAACTCTCGAAGTGCTTTGCGGGAAATGTTTAGCGAAGTATCCAAGCTTAACTCATAACAATACATGTATTGGTTCTGCCATCGTTGGTAGTCTTTGTCTTGCTCGTAAATACCCGTTTCCTTTCGGTAGGTGCCTAGCAACTCATGTTTAAGCGAGTCACTTACTTCCCAGACAAAGCGGTTAGTTCTACCAACAAAGGGGATGTAGGCACTGTACATCTCATAGATGAGGGTGATAAAATAAGCATTGTATAGCATGATGCTGTTTTTACCTAGGCGAATTCCTCCCACATCCACATTGATGCGTTTAGAAAAGACAGACCTCATGCGGGGATGCTCCAAAGTACCTCCGTTACCATTATAGAACAAAGGAAGATTAAAATCAAAGCTAACGGGAGGAGTGGTATGAGAAAGGACGAAATTGTCTCCTTTTAAAGCACGGTTAATATTGGTGACATTGGCATAAGCAGAGGAAGCAGACTCACCAAAAAATACTCCATTCCTAATCCATACTTGGTGGGGGAGACCGTAGTAAGGAAAGTATTGTCTTACCATGGTGTCTTCCAGCACGCTAGGAAGCCGCCAGCCTCGCTTGTTGAACAAAGGAAGCACTTTGCCAGCAGTTTCATTGGTGATGGGGATAACGACTATTTCCGAGCCAAACTTCCGCTGAAGGCTATCCAGTTTACTGAGTGATTTAATACAGGGAGCACACCAAGTAGCCCAGAAGTCTAGGATGATTAGTTTATTCTTATACTCGCTCAGGGTCAGGCTTTGTTTGCCTTGGGGGTGGTTAGCCACTTTTAGGGACAAGTTCCAAAGCTCAGGTGGGATATTGTCTCCCACCTTAAGAGCCTGAGCGGTTAGATAATGTACAGATATGTAAAAGTAAAGGCATAGCAATGCCCTTACGCAGGTTTTTGCGTTCATGGGTTTTTTATTTAGATGAATGTATTAAAACATTAAAACAATAGCGTGACCTTATACAGGTGCTTTGATGATGTTCTTGTAGCGCTGTTTAGGGCATGCGCTGACATCAAGGCCGAATACGGCCTTAACATGATTGGGATAAAAAAAGAAATGTTTCATAACTCGCACCTATTTTACGAGTCTCTTGCAGAAGGCTATAAAAAGCAATGTAGCACATGACTACGCTCTACAGTTTAGCAAGGTTCCGACGCCTTCTCAAGACTAATACAGCAGTAGCCCATGTGCTACATTGCCAAAATTACGCAAAAGTAGTCACACGGACATCAATCTACTGTCTCGGTTGAGAATCAAATTGTCGGAATTTGCTAACGAGACCTTATTTCAATGACTAAAATCAATCAAATATATGTAAAAATATTTATATTAGGACATATTTGTCCTAATATTTTTTCTTTATTATACTCAAGTTTGCTTAATGACAAAGCAATATAGAGATCAAAGATATTTAGAGAAGGTAGGTAAAAGAATTGTTACCTTAAGAGAGGGCTTGGGTATATCTCAAGAAAAACTCTCAGAGCTATCTGGCCTTGATACACGCCAAATAGGTAGAATTGAGAGAGCTGAGAATAATTCTTCCATTAGTATGGTTAAAAAGATTGCGGATGCCCTGAAAGTAAAGGTTAGCGAATTAGTAGATGTTGACTTTTAATTTGTAGAATTGTCAGGAATTATAAAGACTGGCACTAACAATACAAAAAGTACTACAAAACCTTCACATATTAGTGAGTTGTACGCAATACGTGGGATAAATTGTTAAAAAACATGCGTCAATACCATCATTAGTGGTAATTATAAACAGACTTAAGAATGCCCCATAATCAAATAATAAACATCACTGACTTCTGCGATTCTTATAATCCGATTGTAAAATCTTATGCCACGGGATTTTTAAGCAAGATTATAGCTTTAGACGATATCAAGACTTTGCTATTCAATGACTTTAGCACAAAACCGACAAAGGAATTAATTGATTTTGCAGACGAGACTTCGGATAATTACTTTAGCTCATTTATTTATAGGCTAGTAGGTGTTAAGGAAATTATTTTTTGTAGAGAGAACAAAAAGCAACTAGACACAAATGAAGTTTGGAAATTGATTTCAAAATCAATTAGAATTATCCCTGCGGAACTTACTATATCTTCAATTGGTTCTCAAGGCTTTCTATCAATACCATTATATAAACAAGATGCTTCGCTTATAAATTTTGATTTCATAAGACTTCATATTTGGGATGATTCACTTGAAGAATATATGGACTTGAAGAAATGTAAAGACTTCTCAATTCATTCCCACACTTTTTTCACAAAAAGCTGGATTATTACAGGTAAAGTGCAGAATGATAGATATGAATATGAAACAGATTCAGGTGACACGACACATTCTTTCTTTGAAGTTCAGTACAACAAGTCCTTAAATGAAGTTAATCAGCATACATCTAAAGCTGTGAACAAAAATATTAATGCTAGACTTTTTAAAACGAGTGAGGAAACTCATTTTGCTAAAGGATACTATGAAATTGAACCTAGCAAATTACATCAATCAGGTCATGTAAATTCACCTAATTCGTCAGCAACATTTTTTTCTTTTACAGGAAAAGACGGCTTAGGAGAATCTTTTGTAATTGGTCCAAAAGATATTGTTGAATCTGAGATAAACAGAAAGATGAATATTTCACCTATTTACCTGCTTGATAAAATAGATACCCAATTATGAACAAATCAGAACTTCTTTTATTGGATTGGATGAGAAAAATTCACCAACTCGAATATGCACATTGCTTCCAATCTCTTTTTTATACAAAACTTGAAAAATATATTGGAATATCATCATTTGTTTTAACTAATATAGTTGCCTTTACATATAGATTTCCATTTATTAATTATCCTTGGGTGAAAGAATACATTTTGCCTTTAATAGCATTCATTGTTGCAATATTAGCTGGTTATCAAGCATTCATTAAACCTGGAGAAAAATCAGAAACGCATAGGAAACTTGGGTTAGAATATGAGAAAATCAGACACGATATAGAGCCATTATATTTACTAGCTTCTGACCCTCAAAATCCTGAATTGGAAATAAAAACAAAAGAGATTAAAAGTAAATGGAACACATTGAATACATTATATGTCAACGAGTGTTATTACAAAAAAGCAAAGGACAAAGTGAAGTCATTTAATAAATATCCTAAAGAATTAAATTTTATACCAGACAATAAATAATAATTACCGCCAATAATTAAGCTTTCGTGATAGCTGCAAGCTAAAATATGAAGGCGATGTTGAACTTAACTTGGGTTAGCGGTTGGCTTCGGTAGTTTCTCAAACTAGTCGTAGGTTGTTTCCTACGACTCAAAATGTTAAAGAGCGTCAAGCTCGTACAATGTATCAGGGATAAATATTCCTTTAACCTTAATACATTTTAATATATTCAATAAGCCCTTTCGAGCGTGAGGCTCTTCATTGTTTTAGGTCTTAGGAAATTCACAAATAATGATAAGTGTACGTATTGTTAGTGAACCAATAAAGACGAAAATATGTGCCAAAATACTTCTGATAAGTATTTATTGATGTGTCTAAGTGAAAAACACTTAGACTAACGAGGGTTGTATCTGAAGCTAATAAAGATAATACATTTAAGGTTTAACAGGTCTAAGGGCTTCATTGAGTTCTGTAACATACAGATGTTCACGCTATATTTCTTCTTTTTCTCCGTTATGAAAAACTCTGTAATATTTATTCCCTTCAATGAGTAAACCTTCTGATTGAGTGTTCGGAAAGTTTTTATGGTAATCTTTCGGGTGTTTCACATCAATGCCTATTACTTTACCCTTGTACTGTCGGTTGACTTTAGACTGAAGTGTATGTCCAACCACAATTGACTTCGCTTTAAACTTATTCAAACCACGTTCTACCTCTTCTTGTGTCAAATCATCTTTGAAATAACCTCTATACCAAGAAATTCCTGTATGGGTGGAAATCAACAATTGTGTTAAGTTTTTCTCTGATTTTGGATAATAAGGTTTGTAATAATGCTTCCTTACAATTTTATTGATTTCATCTAAGGTTACATGATATTTTACTAAATCTGGGTGTAATCCTCCGTGCGTAAAAAGTATTCCGTTAATACGTTCAATGGTATTTTTACTTGCCATCCATTTCCCAATAAAAGAATTTGAATCGTATAATTGGTCTTGTTGCTTTCCTAAAATTGCTGCCACATGAAAGTATTTTTGAGATGCCGTTTCATAATTTCCCTGCATATTTTTCAATTCGTGATTTCCCAAAATAAAATGAACCAAACCGCCATGTTTTACGGCATCTTGTCCCAATTTATAAATAAACCAAAGTACTTGGGTTGTTGAAAAATCTCTATCTACAAAATCGCCCACTAACACTAAATGACCCTTTCCAAAAGTCCAATTCAGGTTTTTATCAATCACCTTGTTACTGATAAGAAAATCACGAAAAGTTTTAAAACCACTTTCAATATCTGAAATTGCTAAAATCCTGTTATTATCATGATAGGTATTTACTGGAGTTTTCATATCTGTATTTATTGAAAATTCAAACTGGGTGGAATCAAGTGAGAAATAACAAAAAGCTGGGATTTCTGTAGCTGTGGTGTACTCCTTTTGGTCTAAAGAAAATCCATTATCTTGATTTCCCCTGATGTAATTCATATTAAATACACTATCATTTTTATAGAAAACATAAGGTCCATCTTTATCCCAATTCATCATTTTGGGGTCATCTCCATAATGGAAACTTGCCCCGTGATATAAACCAAATAAGATGCCTACCGTTCCGAGGACTAAAATTGTTGCAGTTATATGCTTTACGTACCTGAAAATTCTTTTTTTCATTTTTTTTGATTAAAAGTTTCAGCAAACGTAAATATGGTTTTATCACTTTTAAAATAATTGTGACAAACACATTATTAAGTACTATAAAAAGTCTTGTAGTGTGTATAAAGTGATTTCATCATAGATTGGTTAAATTTCAACACCGTATATCAGTTGTTGGTCAACTTTATTTTAGGGGATACACATTTGCCTTAATTTTGCGATATGATATTCAAAAAATACAATACGAATTTGTTTGTACTTGCGCTAGTTATTGTAGTAGCACTTGTCCCGATAATTATTACAGCATTTGAAGTAATTTTCACCGATAATAAATCCGTTATCTTTTTAGGGAACTATCATCCAAAAGTCACCATTCTTGTTATTTCATATTACATTTTGTTGTTTGGCGTTGGTGTTTTTTGGTTTACCAAACAGCTAATTGCTATTGCCCAGCTAAAAAACGAAAAAGCAAAAGCAGAATTAATGCTTTTGAAAAGCCAAGTGAATCCTCACTTTTTCTTTAATACGCTTAATAATTTATATGGTTTAGTTGCTAAGGATACTAAAAAAGCACAAGAATTAATCCTTAAATTATCTGATATGATGCGTTATAGTATCTATGAAGGCGAAAAAGAAATAGTGACATTAGAAGAAGAAATTGATTATTTAAAGAATTATTTTGAACTGCATCAAATGAGGTATCACAAGAATATAGTGATTCATTTCAACGCTGATATTGATGAAAACTGCAAAGTAGTTCCTTTGTTGTTTATCATATTATTAGAAAATTCTTTTAAGCACGGAGTTGAGACTTTGAGAGAAAACGCTTTTGTGAAAGTCGATGTTGTTTCTGATAAAAACGAGATAAGATTTACGATTGAAAATAATTTTGGTATTTCTAATAATGAAGAAAATAAATCAGGAGTCGGTTTGAAAAACTTAAAACGAAGGTTAGAATTGATTTATCCTAATAAACACAAATTGTCATTTTCGATTACTGAAAATGTTTACAAAGTACAATTAATTTTAAACCAATTATGATTAAATATTTAATTATTGATGACGAGTCTATCGCTCACGACATTATCAAAGGCTATTGTGATTTGTTGCCACAAATGCAGTTGATGAAGAATTGTTATGACGCATTGGAAGCGTTTGAATACTTGAATAAAAATGAAGTAGATTTGATTTTTTTAGATTTGAATATGCCTATCTTAAAAGGTTTTGAATTTCTGAAAACCTTAACTCATCCACCAAAAGTAATTGTAACAACAGCTTATAAAGAATATGCACTTGAAGGTTACGAGCATAATATTTCGGATTATTTACTAAAACCATTTGGCTTTGAACGTTTTTTAAAAGCCATTAATAAAGCGTTTAGTAGTACTGTGGCTAAAGTTATTGAGCCATCAGAAAGCAATGAAATTTCAAATCGAATTTTTCTACAAAGTAATAAAAAGTCCATTCAAGTTGAAATTAAAACAATCCAATACATTGAAGCTACAGGAAATTACAGCAAAATAGTGACTACAAATGAACCAATCACCATTCGAGAAAAAATATCAACTTTATTAGAATTGTTGCCCAAAAATGTTTTGATACAAGTGCATAAATCATTCGCAGTTGCTCCAAAACATATTAAAAGCATAGAAGGCAATAGAATATTTATTGGTGAACACATCATTCCAATTGGGAAAATATTTAGAACAAATATTATTCAATTATTGAAATAGCTTGTTTGGAATAATACAAAAGTCGTAGGCTAATTCCTACGGCTCAAAATGTTAAAGATCGTCCCGTCCGTACAATGTATCAGGGATAAATATTCCTTTTGCCTTTAAACATTTTAATATATTCATTAAACCCTTTCAAATATGAGGATTTCCCTTGCTTTAGGTTTTAGGAAACTTTGAGAGATAAGTGAAGGCTTCGCTAAACGAACGCCCAGATAAAAGCATATTGTCTTTATTAATTCCAGCCCTACTTCAAACTTCATCCCAAAGGTTTTCAAGGGTATAGCCACTGCCCTCTAAGCACCAAAAATCACCCTTAATATATCGATAATGTTGATCTAATTGATTAATTTTCTCCATTTCTAAAGGTGTAAGTTCAATATCAGCGGCTTCAATATTTTCTTTTAACCTTTGTGGATTTACGGATTTTGGAATGACCGATGTGCCTCTATTGATTGCCCAAGCGAGCATAATTTGTGCGGGTGTATTTCCTTTCTCTTGGGCAATATCTATAATTGATTTATTTTCAAACAACTTGGGTTCACCTGCTGTAATCCTATTGATGGGTCTATCGGACGAACCAAGAGGGCAAAAACCAGTGAGGATGATGTTGTTGGCATTGGCAAAATCTACAATTTTATTTTGTTGAAGAAATGGATGCAGTTCTAATTGTAGGGCTTCTGGACAAACGCCAGTTTCATTGATTAATTCATTGATTTTTTTAATACTAAAATTTGAAACACCGATATGCTTAGTCAAATTATTTTCTTTTAAAGCAATCATCCCCTGCCAAGTTTCCACCAAAGGAATGTGTTTCAAGTCAATCATCTCACTTCCATCTTTTGGATAATTTACGCTGTTTAAGAGTGCTACTGGCCAATGAATTAAGTATAAATCTAAATATTCGAGTTTCAAACTGTCCAATGTTATTTCAATAGTTGGTTGAATATCAACTTTTTTATGGCGATTATTCCATAGTTTTGAGGTAATCCAAAGCTCATTTCTGGTTACCTCTTTATTATTGATTGCATCTGAAATTGCCTGCCCTATTTCGTGTTCATTACCATAGATTAAGGCACAATCAAAATGGCGATAACCAATTTCGATGGCTTTTCTAACGGTTTGATAAATCTCACCTTTGGCTGATTTCCAAGTGCCTAAACCCAACATTGGGATTCTGTCATTATTACTAAATTGAAGGTATTTCATGAATTTTTGTTATCAATTTGATTGTTTGTGTATTCAGTTTTCAGTGGGATGACCAAAAACAAATCACTCAGCCTTTACGTATTTCATCCAATGATGTTGTTCTTTGAATCCAAGCACCTCTCGGATTTTTCGATTAGAAAATAAGGCTTCGTGTTCGCCTAATTCACGAGTAACTGGTACATTTGGGAAAAACTTTTCGGCTAATTCTTTACTTGGAATAATGGCACCGTTGTGGTCATTTCCAGCATTAAAAATCTGAAACCCAAGCCCGTCTTTCTGTAAACATAAATTTACAATTTGTCCTAAGTCACGGGCGTCTATATAACAAAAAGCATTTCTGCGACGAACTTCAGGATTTTTAAAATAATGCGGGAATAGTTCAGCGTATTCATGAGGTTCAATTACATTTCCGATTCGGAGTGCATAAATATCAATGCCTGAACGCCGCTGGAAACTCTGTGCCGTTTTTTCATTCACAACCTTTGATAATCCGTAACTATCCATAGGGTCTACATCATAATCCTCTTCAAGTGGTAATGATTTCGGGTCAGTTTGCCCATCTGAAAAACAAATTCCATAAGTGGTTTCCGAAGAAGCAATAATAATCTTTTTAATACCCAGTTTAACTGCTGCTTCAATCACATTATACGTCCCTATTGTGTTCACTCGAAAGGTTTCATTATCTGGTTTAATCAAAATTCTAGGAACTGCGGCAAAATGTACTACTGCATCAAATTTTGGTACGCCATTGCCACCTTCCAATTCACCTAAGCCTATGTAAGAACTCATGGCATTAAACATTTGTCCAGCATCCGTAATGTCAGCTATTAGGTTTTCAACCCCTACAAGATTCAGAGGTATTATATCCACGTTCAGTACCTTGTGTCCTTGTTCAAGCAGATACGCAATTACGTACTTTCCTGCTTTTCCTGAACCACCCGTAAAAAGAATTCTCATTTTAGTCATTTGTTTATTGAATTAATAAGGGTTTTACTTGTTACTAACCCCTGCAGGTCTAAGCCTAACTACTTGAAACAACAAATAATATGCAATCTCAGCCTGCAACCTTGATTGACGTAGTCTTAGTGTCTGGTATTCTTAGAAGGCAACACAAAGCCTCCAACTTGAAAACTTATAAAATGCTTTTGCTTTTTTTACCATGTAACATTGCAGTACGCTATGTGTAGTGAAAAAGACTACAGCAAGCAGAGGTATTGCTTGAACATTCGTCAGTTTGTGGGTATTTTGTGCTGAATTTACCATTGTATTTTTTCTATCTTCTAATCAAATATACAAATTGTTGGATGCTATTTCTCTTCCACTATCAAAATCTCTTCCTCCTTTAATTCGTATCAAACTAGTCGTATCTTGTTTCTTACTCCACAAAATGTTAAAGAGTGTTACGCTCGTCCAATGTATGAGCATTCGTGGTGGATAAAAGCTAAACCATGAAGGAATGAGTGACGTTTAGTCTCTTGAGGTAGCGGTCGGCTTCCATGGTTTCTTTTATGGATTTAAAGTTCAACTTGAAGATTTTGTAAGAGCAGGTTTTCCCCTGCTTTTTTTGTTTTTTACTTTAGAGGGTTTAAAAGCTATTTCTTTTTTTTCAGGCATATAAATCCCCTACCCATAAAGCATTTTTTATGGTTGCTTTCGTCTTGGCTCTCCTATGTTTATTCCATCTATTTGTATAGATAGTTTTTTCACAGACTGACGTTAGTTACATGGCGTGATGAACGCTCTGTAAGACAATTTAGCAACCAAAATAATTACACTTTTCGTATCATAATCAAATCTAAACGTATCAAATCGTATCATTAAGTACTTGCGAATTCAAATCGTAATCGTATCTTTGCGTATCAAATCGTATCAAAATGGATAACGGAGTATATAATTTAAAACTGAATATTGATTGGACGCTGATTAACTTAATCAGTGAAATAGACCGCTTTGATGCAAATTGGACAGCAATTGAACGAAAAGAAGGACAAAGCCTCAAAGAGTTGAAAAGTATTGCGACTGTGCGAAGCGTAGGGGCTTCAAACCGAATTGAAGGCAATAAAATGAGCGATGAAGAGGTTGACGTTTTACTACAAAAAATTGATATAGCAAAACTTACCGACAGAGATTCACAGGAAATAGTCGGTTATTTTGAAGTATTAGATTTGATTTCGGAATCTTACGAAAACATTAATCTTACCGAAAGCCATATTAAAGGTTTACACAATAGTTTGATGAAATATAGTGCCAAAGACCAATGGCATAAAGGCAATTATAAGGCACATAGCAACGCCGTTGAAGCCTCATTTCCTGACGGCACACAACAAATCATTTTTCAAACAACCGAAGCGGGGTTTGCTACCGAAGATGCCGTAAGAGAATTAATCAATTGGTATAATTCCGAGACATTGGTACACCCTATAATCAAAATAGCATCCTTTGTTTATGATTTTTTGAGCGTTCACCCTTTTCAAGACGGAAATGGAAGGTTAAGTCGTTTAATTTCAACACTATTATTGCTCAAAAACGGATATAAATGGATACAATACGTAAGTTTTGAGCACGAGATTGAAAACCGAAAAAACGAATATTATCAGGTTCTTAGAAGTTGTCAAGCACAACGCCCTAATGAAGATGTTACTGTTTGGGTTCAATTCTTTTTGAGTTGCTTGTCAAATATTCAAGCTCAACTTATGATGAAATTGAATAAAACCGGTGTGGAAACACAACTTTCGCCCAAGGAAAAATCAATTTTTACGATTATTCAAAATCGCCCCAACATTCAGTCAGGAGAAATTTCTGAAAAATTGGCGATACCATTACCTACTGTAAAACGTATTCTATCGGAGTTAATCAATAAAGGATTGATTGAAAAACAAGGTAACGGACGAAATGTGAGTTACATGATAAAATAGATAAAGATAAAAGATAACAATACCAGTACGTCTTAAACTGTTCGTAGGAAATCCTGATACTAGTTCGGGAGCAAATAATAGCTTTGTTTATATCTATTACTTAGTTTTAGGAAAAAAACAGCAAACATGCGTATGTTTACGAGTTATAGGCATGTTTAAAAAACGACTCAGCGGATAGACGTGAGAGCCTCCAAATAATTGTTTGGACAGTTCTTGACTGTTTGACAAATTCTTAATATTGCAATTCAAAAGTGGAGACCAGCGACCACACAAAAAACGGGGCGACATCGAAAAGCCAGATGAGTAGAACAGTTTAACAGAATACATAATAAAATGAAAATAACAAAATTTTTAACGACACTTATTCTTGCTGGGCTATTTGCAATTACATTAAATGGTTGTAAAAAGTGTAAGGATGAAGACCCACGGGCAAGAATTATAAATAATGGAACACAAAAAGCAAGTGTTCAAATTAAAACATCCGGTGGAAATACTGTGAATATCAACAATGTCGACTCAGGCACATCTTCCGCTTACAGCAGTTATGCGGCAGGACTAACAACATTTACTATTAAAGTAAACAACATCGATTATGTTAAAACTGTTGAAATGAGCAAATGTTACGAGTATGACATTGCTATTGACAATAATAACAACATTACTTCAACACCCGTTGACAGAAACAACTGATAACAAACCTGCTCATAACAATACCTTCAAGAAATTGGCGGTTCAGTGGTCAGAACAGAAAACTTTGAACATTAAGACGTCTAAATATCGTTCGATTTGAAGATTTTGGAAGAGCGGGTTTTGCCTGCTTTTTTGTTTTTTGAGGCTTTAAATGTTCCTATTTTGTCATCTTAAAAATAGTTTGTAATTTATGAAAAGATAAAACTTTGAGAAGCAAAAGCTAGACTAGCCACCCGCTCAGCTTAAGTTCAACATTGGTTTGGCAAAATGGTGGCTGAAGTGCTTATATGAAACATTTGTACGACACCCTACTGAAAATAAAGTAATCTGACCATTGTTAATGACAAATAAAATTAAAGCAATATGAATTTTACAAAATTAATACCCAGTGTATTTTATACAGATATTTCAGACGGACTTAAATTATTTGTCGATTGTCTAGAATTTACAATTGCACACAAAGATTTAAATACTTCACAACCTTATTGCGTATTAAAAAAAGACGGAATAAGCCTAATGCTTTTTCAAGATGAACAATTAGCCAAAGAACATAATCCAGAACTAAGGCTTGCAACGGATAATATTGAAGAAGTTTATGCAAAAGTATCTAAATCACATCCTCATCTACTTCATCCCAATCTTGACAAAGTTACAGTTAGACCTTGGGGTGCAAAAGAATTTGCGATTGCAGACAATCAACTCGGTATTAGGTTTCAACAATGGTAACAATTAGAGAATGAGATAAATAACGAACTGGTAACATGGGTATTGGGCAATAGTCGGGCTACAGTTGTAAACTCAACATATATAATTCTATTGGCATTATTGCAAATGTTGGGCTGATGTTATTTAAATATTAATTCAGAGATGGTAACCAATTATAAAAAAATCGACTTGTTTGGAAAATCATTTATTCAAAAGATAGCGTTAAAGCCGCCTTTTCGATTTGATTTTCCCGTAAATGAACAAGCCTGTTTTTTATTTGTGAAAGAAGGTGAATTTCAATATCAATTTGATAGTGAACAAAGGAATATTCCTGCTAACTATTCGTTGTTTCTAAATTGTATCAAATCCGGCAAACAAATACAAAACGCAAATTCAGAAAATGTTTGTGAAATCGTAATTGTTACTTTCCACCCAGAGATTTTAAAGCAGGTGTATAATCGTGAATTGCCGTCACTGCTGCAGGCGCCCAAAAACATTATTTCAAATAAATCCAGCGAAAAAATTAACAATGATTTTTTAATTCAAAAATACATTGAAGGACTTTTATTTTACTTTGAAAATCCGTCTTTGGTAAATGAGGATATTTTGGTTTTAAAATTAAAGGAAATTATACTCTTACTTTCTCAAACAAAAAATGCCGAATCTGTACAAGTAATATTATCACAACTTTTTTCGCCAACAACTTACACTTTCAAACAGATAATTGAAGTAAACTTATTTTCACAGCTGACACTTGAAGAGTTGGCAGACCAAACTAATTTAAGCTTGTCATCATTCAAAAGAGAATTTTCGAAACTTTACAACGATACGCCTGCTAATTATATCAAGACAAAAAAACTTGAAAAGGCAGCTAAATTATTATTAGCATCAAACGAACGTATTAGCGACATTGCTTTTACTTGTGGCTTTAATGACTTAGCAAACTTTACCAAAAGTTTCGGAGAAAAATACAACATGACACCGACCAATTATCGTCTGAACCAAATTGCCAAATAGTTGAGCTAATTCGCAAAATCATTCCTATTTTTTCATCGCACATTTGTAATGTTAATTCAAATCAAAAATAAAAAATGGGACTTTCTAATTTAGGTATTTTTCATACCATCATTGGCATTATTGCCATCATTGCTGCAATTATTTCATTCAGAAAAAACGGAAAAATAGGTTTAGAGCAACCTTCAGGCAAAATTTATTTTTACGGAACCATCGTTACGTCACTTACATCATTGGGGTTATTGAAACACGGTTTTAATCCAGGTCATATTTTCGCCTTATTTATTGTGGCTTTGGTGGCGGGAGCCTATTTTCTTCACAGCAAAAAACAGGGAAACAATAAAAGCCGATATTTTGAAAATTTCCTTCTTTCGTTTAGTTTTTTCTTGTCGTGGGTTCCTACCATTAACGAAACTTTTACCCGTGTTCCAATCGGACATCCTTTGGCAAAAGCACCAACAGACCCGGTTATCGGAATAACACTTCTTGTATTCCTATTGCTATTTATTGTTGGTTCTGTTTACCAATTTCGTCATCAACAGAAAATTAATAATGCTATCAATAGCTAATTCACAAAAGCCACAACCACCAATAACTAAGGTACCATAATAAAAAGCGAGCAATTTTTAGATTATTTTTCTAATTTCGTTTCTTCAAAGAGGAGACATACTTCAGTAGTAATCTACCTTGTATAATGCCAGCTAGTTTGGCATTGTACATTTATTTTTAACTTGCTTTTGCTAAAGATACAAGATAGGGTGTAAGTTGTTTCCTAAAGCTAGCTCGAGAGTTAATAATAGCTTTGTTTATATCTATTACTTCGTTTTAGGAAAAAAACAGCAAACATACGTATATTTACGAGTTGTACGCAATGCGTGGGATAAGCTGTTAAAACATGTGAGTCAATACCATCATTAGTGGCAATTGTACCAACACCCTGGAAATGACAACAGACATCAAAAAATATGACTTCAAAGCAGGACTTCCACAAGAATTTGAAATTGTGGACATAGGAGAACTATTCCAAAATTTAAAAGACACATTAACCACCACACACCGAACAGGGTTTTATCACATTATTTGGTTTCAAAAAGGTAATCCCACACATTTGGTTGACTTTAACCCTATAAAAATTAAACCACAAACTCTATTATTTCTAAACAAAGACATCGTTCACCGATACGACAATACAACAAAATTTGAAGCGAAAGCTATCGTATTTACTGATAACTTTTTCTGCAAGACGGAAGCTGATACGAAATTTTTACGGAACAATATTTTGTTCAATGACTTGTTTTATGTTTCACAAATTCAAATAGTAAAACACACCAAATTATTTGCTGACCTACTTCAACAAATGGCAGATGAGTTGCAAAATATAAAGGACAAATCACAAGCCGACATTTTGAAAAATTTGTTACATAATTTTTTGCTTCATTCTGAAAGAGAAAAACGAAAACAAAACTTTATAGAAATAAAAAAAGATGCAGACCTTGATTATATAATGCTATTTAAAGACCTGTTAGAAATAAATTATAAAAGTCAGAAACAAGTAAATTACTACGCTAAAGAAATTATCATTACAGAGAAACGATTGAATCAAGCTACTTCAAAAGTTTTGGGCAAAAGCCCCAAAGAAATAATAGATGATAGAATAATGTTGGAAGCAAAAAGAATTTTAGCACACACAACCGAAAGCGTTAAAGAAATTTGCTATTATTTGGGCTTTGAAGAACCGACCAATTTTATTAAATACTTTCGCAAACATACCCAAACAACGCCCGTAGAATTTAGAGAACAATTCCGATTGGCCTAAAAGTATCATGTAAAGGCTTTTTTGTACCTTTATTGGCTTTGAGATTAACCTGAACTTTGCATCGTAAATAATTCAAATCAGAAAATGAATAAATCGATTCTTAGTTTAACAATGGCGCTGACACTTGGTGTATCGGTGTGTAAATCTCAAAGCAAAATGGATAACAAACAAAAAGTGGTAGCCTTACTAAAGGCGATAGAGACGGGTGCTGCTGAGCCAGTTGGGTATATTAATGCCAATAAGTATATTCAGCATAACCTAGCCGTTGGCGATGGTTTGGCTGGTTTTGGAGCTGTTTTACAAGCACTTCCAAAAGGTTCGGCAAAAGTAAATACGGTTAGAGCTTTTCAAGATGGTGATTTCGTATTTACGCATACCGATTATAATTTCTTCGGACCAAAAATAGGTTTTGACATTTTTCGTTTCGAAGATGGAAAAATTGTAGAACACTGGGATAATTTACAAGAAACAGCAAAACCAAATCCGAGTGGGCATACCATGATTGACGGTACTACCGAAATCAAAGACCTTGACAAAACTGAAATTAATAAAACTTTAGTAAAAACTTTTGTAGAGGATATTTTAGTAAACGGCAAAATGGAAAAATTAGCTGATTATTATGATGGCGATAATTATATTCAACATAACCCACAAATTCCAGACAAACTTTCTGGTTTGGGTATAACACTTAGTGAATTAGCTAAACAAGGCATTTTCTTGAAATATGACAAAATTCACAGGGTTTTAGGCGAAGGGAATTTCGTTTTGGTAGTAAGTGAAGGACATTTTGGCAAATCTCATAATGCTTTCTATGATCTTTTCAGAGTTGAAAATGGCAAAATCGCTGAACATTGGGATGTAATTGAGCCAATGATACCAAAGGAAAACTGGAAGAATAATAATGGTAAGTTTTAACAAAAATGTAATACAGATTGAAAAGCCAACTTATAAAAGTGTTGGCTTTTTTGTTAGCGTAAATGTATCATAAAACGTCAATTTCTACCATTGAGTAGCTATCACCAACAGTTTAATCATTTATCCCAATCCTACATCAAACCAGCTAACCGTGCAACATTCAGAAGCCAAAGCAAATAGCACCATCTCTATTTTCTCATTAAATGGGAAACAGGTTCTCTCTGTTTATGTACAAATAGGATCAAGCAAGACGGTAATAGATGTAGGAGCATTGGCTCCTGGAAAATATATCGTTACCGATGGCATTTCAAATAGAAATAGCGCCTTGTTAATCAAGGATTAGTAGCGCTCTTAAAAAGGGTTGTCTCAATATGATTTTACTATTACCTTCTGAAGTACCTGAGATATGAAGTCAGATGGGTTTGACATAAATATATTAGCTGACATACAATTATCAAAAGCAGATGGTAGTAGTCAACGATTTTTTAGTATGTCGTCACAGATTCAAAACAGCAAAAAACTTTATCATGAAACCTTAATAAAGGTACAAAAATGTATATTCCAGCCAATGAGCGCCACCTATTGTAGTGAATGAACCCCACTTGTGGATAAGTGATTAGCAAATAATTTGTAGTTTATCAGTGATTGTTTTTAACCCAACAATTCTGAAAACTATGGCTAATCATTCTTTATCTATGAAGAAGTTACATATGCTCATCTCTCATATTGTTGCAGGAAAAAGCAAGCGTTCAATAGCAGTGATGCTCAAAGTTTCACGTCATACAATTGACAATTATTTATGTTATTTAAAAGCTGAAATCGGTGAAGATTTATCTCCTCTTTTGAGTTGGGATGAAGAATCTCTTAACCGTTTAGTTACCCGTCAAAACGATTCCAATACTCAACAATCTCTTGAGTTACTATTTCCTGAGTATGAAAAAGAACTCAGCAAAGTCGGTATGACTCGTATGATTCTTTGGGAACGATACTGTCTTGGCACTACTACTGCTATTAACTACTCTCGCTTTTGTCATTACTTCCGTCAGTGGCAATCCGCTCAAAAAGTCACCATGCACCTTGAGCATAAAGCTGGGGATAAACTCTTCATTGATTTTGCAGGAAAGAGGCTATTTTTAACTGACCCTAAAACTGGAGAAATTACTTGGGTTGAAATCTTTATTGCAGTTTTAGGATGCAGTCAGCTAACCTACTGCCAAGCTGTATATACCCAAAAGAAAGCAGACTTTCTATTAGCACTAGCTAATTCATTAACATTTTTCGGAGGAGTTCCCCAAGCTATTGTCCCAGACAATTTAAAATCCGCAGTTACTAAAACACACCCTTATGAACCTAACTTAAATGAAAGTATAGAAGACTTCGCTACCCACTATCAAACGGTTATTTACCCTGCTCGTAGTCGAAGACCTAAGGATAAAGCATTGGTTGAAAAAACCGTTGGTATCCTCTATAGCCGTGTTTATGCTATGTTAGAGGGACAAGTCTTTTCCTCTCTCTCCTCGCTGAATGAAGCTATCCACCAAAAGGTTAATGACCATAATATAAAAACATTTCAAGGTAGAGATGAATCTCGTCAAACTCGTTTTGATGAGTTGGATTCACCTGCCTTAATGCCCTTACCATTAACTCGCTATGAGTTAAAACACTTCAAAACTGCCAAAGTTCAGCAGAATTGCCACGTCATATTAGGAGAGGATAAACATTATTATTCTGTCCCCTTTCGCTATGTAGGTAAATATGTTAAGTTGTCATACACGGCAGAAACCATTGAGATTTACTTTGAATATAAGCGTATCGCTATTCATGCAAGGTTTAGAGCCAAACACCAGTACACAACTTTGAAAGAACATTTACCAGAAAAACATCAGTGGATGATGAATTGGTCATCTGATTTTTTTACTGAACAAGCTATGAAAATAGGAGAAAATACTCTAAAAGCTATTGAACAATTACTTCGGACTCGCAAATATCCTGAACAAGCCTATAAGTCCTGTGCGGGAATCTTAGCTTTAGGAAAGAAAAAAGAGATTGGTAAAGACCGTTTAGAAGCTGCTTGCGAAAGAGCTTTACTGTATGAATTTTTATCCTTAAAGCTCATTCTGAACATCTTGGATAGGAATTTAGACAAAATCCCTCTCCAAGAAGAAATCATAAAAGACAATATCATTCCTTTTCACCTCAATATTCGTGGAGCAAAGAACTATCAATAATTTTCAAATTTTAACTAAACATAAAATGAATCAACAAGAAACTATTCAGCAAATGAAAGCCTTAAAACTCGCTGGTATGGTCACCGCTTATCAGAACCTTCTGAACCTCCCTCTTGATATGCAACCAACCGCTGACCAGTTATTGGCTCAACTGCTTGACGCTGAACATCTCGAAAGATTAAACCGTAAAACACTCGCTTGTATTCGTTCAGCCAGATTTCGCTATCAGGCAATGGTAGAGGAAATTCAATATTTACCACAGAGAGGCTTAGATAAAAACCTACTTCTGAGGTTAGCAGATACATCCTTTATTAAAAGAAGCGAGAACGTTTTTATCACTGGAGCAACGGGTTGTGGAAAAAGTTACATAGCTTCGGCACTTGGCTATCAAGCTTGTCAAATTGGATTCAAAGTAGGGTATTATTCTATGCCTAAACTACTTCATAAACTTCAATTTGCCAGAGCTGATGGCTCAATTATCAAGGAATTAGCAAAACTTGAAAAACTTAATCTACTTATTTTAGACGATTGGGGATTACAACCATTGGATACACCAGCTAAGCTATCCTTATTGCAACTCATCGAAGATAGACATGGAAAAAATGCAACTATTATTACTTCGCAGTTACCTGTGGCTCAATGGTTTGAATATATCAATGAACCAACACTCGCTGATGCCATCTTAGATAGACTCATGCAGCAGGTACATCGAATAGAATTGAAAGGGGAATCCATGAGAAAAAATCGAAAAAGTAATGACCTTAACTGTTCATAACTATCTTTGTGAAATCGCCTAATTACTTATCCACAAGTGGTGCTCATTCGCTACATTATACAACAAAAAGGCACATCTGATATAAAGCGACCTTTGTTCTATAAATTGATGAGAAATTTTGAAGAAAAACGTACTTCAGCTAAATGGACAAAAATAGCAAAATACTCAGTAGATATAGCTCTGAGAGATATTCAAGATTTAATGACAAAAAAGGTTTTACAGAAAGAAAATGTTGGGATAAACTAAAAGATAAATCATCCCGAATTTTGGCAACAATTGTCCAAAATTCGAGATGATTTATCTTTATATACCTTTACACCATTTTAGTACCCAGCATTCTGCATCGCTTGCTTTTGTGCAGGACTTAATGCTGAACCATTACTGTAAATCGCATCAAGGAAGGTTTGAGGAATAGGTCTCAATACATGATAATCCTTGATATATGTTACGGCTTCTGGGTTATAAGCTTTTGCTCTTGCTACAAGCGTCTTGGTTCTACTTAAATCTTCCCAGCGGTGGAATTCTCCACAAAGCTCTCGGGTTCTTTCGTTTAATACCAAACACAATAGTTTATCATAAGTAGATGTATAGCCCAACTTATTAATCACCGCTACATCTTGGGCAGGTAAATTGCTTGCACTCTGAATTTCAAGTGCTGTTGCTTCACTTGTCGTTGCAATATTATTCGATTCATAATATGAGTTTTCTGTCATGTATGAATTCAAATCTGGATTCGGAACTAAAGCAGACACTACATAAGCCGCCGCTCCGTCTGTATAGAATGAACGGTCTTCGCCAGCTTTGTAAGCAGCTCTTTTTCTAACTGCATTGATGTAAGGTAAAGCTGCATCGAAAGACCCTTGTCCAAGATTAGCTAAACGAATCTTGGCTTCTGCTGCCATTAAATACGTCTCTGCTGATCTTGCCAAAATCTCATCTCTTGTTCCTCTGGTTTCATTAATAGCCAAACGTGCTCCATCAAAATGTTTACTTAACGATGGAAATCTAACATCTGTCAATAAGCTTTTACCGTCTGAAGCATGCGCCACAAATACAGATGGTATCGTCTTTTTCGTTTTTGAATACACAATTTCATCTACATACTTGGTCTTCGTAAAACGGGTATCACTTGGACTATTGATGACATACATAATTCCTAAATCACCATTCACATATTTCCCACTTCCTTTGTTGGTTCTGTGCTTAGTTCTAAAACTCTTCCAGAATCTTGAATCATTTACTTGGTCGAAAACATCATAAGTAAAATACGTTGGGGCTAAACGACTGTAGGGTCTCATTCCTGTTAAATCTCTTTGCATATAAGGCATGTCGTCGTAACGTGCAGTAAATACAAGATGGTTGAAATTGAAATTCGTAGCTGTTAAATCTCCCGTGAACTGAGCTGATAGAATTAATTCAGATAAAGATTCATTCGCTCCATTGGGTTTATTATAAGCCCAAATATCCCCAAAATTTGTTGCTAATGGATGTCTGGCTATTACTTCATCTGAAAGACTTACCACTTTGGCAAGGTCAGCCGCTTTCGTGGATGTATTCCAAGCATCATTAATTTCACTCGCTCTTGAAAGATAGGCTTTAGCCAAATAATGTGCCGCCGCATCTTTGGTCACTTTTGCTGGTGAAGCCCCTGTATTATCCAATAACTCATAGGCTTTCGTTAAATCATCAATAATCTGGGCATATACTTTATCCGCTGTAGCACGAGTGAACTCTAGTTCTACCGATGTACTAACGGTCAATTTAATGGGAACCCCTCCATATTGACGAACCAATTTAAGATAGTTATATCCACGGAAGAAATACCCTTCTCCTAATGCCGTTTTCTTAATCGCATTATTGGTTGAAGTAATTTCTGTAGCAGATTTGATAATCTGATTGGCTAAACCAATCCCAATATAATAAGTATTCCAAGCAGCGTCTGCAGCAACTGTATTGGCATTTGAAACCGTAACAATTGATTTCAAACCTCCATCATAATTATTCCAAGTACCATTTGAAGCGTCTCCACCTACATGGAATTCATCTGTACCATAATTGGTCGTACTAAACTGCATTTCGGTACTGAAAGGTACACTTAATACTTGGTTATAAGTTCCTACTACTAAGGATTGAATCCCAGCCTCTGTATCATAGTAAGCCGAACCCCTTCTGGTGGTAAGTTCTTCATCAAGAAAGGTATCATTACAGGAGATATTCGCAAAAGTTGCGACCATGAAAAATCCTGCTTTTATATATTTTAGATATGTCTTATTCATTTTGAATTTGTTAAAACGTTAAAAATCAACATTGATACCCATTGAGAAACCCTTGTTCCAAGCAGAATTTCTTAGGTCCATGTCTATCCAGTCGATGTTATTGAAGATCATTCCTGGGTTCAATGCTTGGAAGTAAACTCTCGAATGGCTTAAGCCAATGCTTTTTGAAAACTTATCAGGTAGATTATAACCTAATGAAATATTTCTGATTTTAAGAAACGAACCATCTTTGTAGCCTAAAGTCAAAGAATAAGGGTCGCCAGTTCCTGCTGTATAAATTGGCTTCTGATAATCGGAATTCGTGTTTACTTCAGTATAGTAATTAACTACTCGTTGGTTGAAACGACCTGTAAGACCTTCACCACCTGTATTAAATAAGTAACTTAATCTTCCGTATAAGAAAATAGAAAGAGAAAATCCTTTGTACTCAAAGTTGTTTGTCAAACCCACTAAGAATTTAGGAATGGTACTACCAATGATTACTCTATCATTATTGGCATCAATTTTATAGTCTCCATTTTGGTCAACTGGTCTTGATAATCCTGCTGAAAAGTTCTGACCATTCGCATTAAACTTAGCCATTTCTGCTTGGTCTGTGCCTTTCCAAATGCCGTTTGATTGATAGCCATAAATAACCCCTTGGCTTTGTCCGATAAACCAATTGTTATTGATATCATCTACTTTTCCATTAGCCAATGTTACAATATGATTATCCTGCCAAGATCCATTGAAAGTAGTACTCCATTCAAAGCCTCCTTTACTAAGGTTTACAGTATTCAAAGTAAGGTCAATCCCTTGGCTGGCGGTTTCACCTACGTTGGCATAAGTATTAACAAAACCTGTGACCGATGGAATCGTCTTCAACAACAATAAATCTGTCGTACTAGAAGTATAATAATCTAAACTACCCGTAACTTTTCTCTTAAAAAGTGAGAAATCAATCCCATAATTGAATTGGGTGGTTTTCTCCCAAGTTAAATCTTGGTTGGCTAAAGTCGTTAAGTTCACTACTCCAGAAGTAATCGTTCCTCCGAAGGGATAGAAAATAGGACTCAAACCACCTTTTGTTGAATATGGGTCAATCGCTGAGTTACCGGTAACACCCACTCCTGCTCGTACTTTTAATAAATCAACCCATGTCAGATTAGACATAAAACCCTCATTATTCAATCTCCAACCCAAAGCAGTACTTGGGAAAAATGCCCATTTATTACCTTCTGATAATTGAGATGCTCCATCATAACGTCCTGAAACGGTTACCAAGAATCTGTTATCAAAATCATAATTGATACGTCCCATGTAAGAAAGGATTTGTCTTTGTACCAAGTTTGAATTCCAAGAGGTCAAGGGTAAGTTACTCGTTGACAAAGCATTCCATTTCTGGCTTGAAAAAGGAACATTATCTGCTCCCATACTACTTTGCTCATAGTCATATCGGGTCTGAGTTTGAAGAGCAGTAATACCAATTTGGTGCTTATTGTTTAAGGTTTTATTATACGTTAGCATGTTGTCTAAGGTATAAGACATCGTTTGGTCTTTAATCAAAGCCGCATAACTTGAGCCTGTTCTTACGACAGAATTAGCATCAAGATATACTCCATCTCTGTTCACTGAAATATCTGGACCAAAATTGACACGAAATTTCAAACCCTCTAATGCTTTTGTGAAACCTCCAAAATTAAATTCTGAATAGAAACTACCGAAAGCTCTTAAATTAATCCGTTGATCTTGAGAATAATTTTCTTCATTCACAATGGTTTTAACAGCGTCATCTCCACCCGGTAATTCTACTCTTTTTCCTGTGGCATCAAATGGAACGGCATAACTAAAAATAGCTCTTGAACTTTCATAAAGCCCTGCAGTATTTACGTTATTGTTTCTACCAACTGTTGACTGTCCAAATTCTTGAACAGAATAAGCTGTATTCAACGTTCCCCCCATCGTAAACCAATCCGTGGGCTTTATATCAATACTCAATTTCCCTGAATAACGCTTATAACCTTGTCCTTTTACTGTTCCTTGATTATCAAGGTAACCAAATGAACCATAAGCTTTCATTTTTTCACTACCACCACTAACACTCAATGTATGTTGAGCCGTTAATGAGGTTTGAGTAATCATCCCTACCCAATCTGTAGTTTCTACTTTTGAGCCATCCCATGTTCCGCCAGCCCAGCCTTTTTGGATATTAGCCCAAGCAGAAGGGTCTGATGTTCCAAGAAAAATATCTTTATCATTCGCCTGGGTAGGTTGGTCCCCACGAGGAAAGACCGCTGGATTTGCATAATACTTTGACCAACGTCGGTAATCAATATACTGACCTGCATTCATTAGCTCAGCCCTGTTCTGCAAGGTTTCTGTTGTGTATGCTGTATTATAACTCAGTGTGTATTTACCATTCTTACCACGCTTAGTCGTAACAATAACAACACCATTAGCACCTCTGGAACCATAAATAGCCGTTGCAGAAGCATCTTTTAATACGTCTATCGACTCAATATCGTTGGGATTGATATTCTCGATACCACCAGAAATCAAGGGAATACCATCTACAACATACAAAGGCGAATTCGAAGCTGTAAGTGAACGAACTCCTCTAATAGAAACACTACCAACGGTACCAGGACGTTCGTTTGATGAAATATCTACACCAGCAGCTTTTCCTTGTATTCCTTGCAAGGCATTACTAACAGGTCTTTGATTGATTTCTGCCGAACTTACACTAACAATTGAACCTGTAACATCAGATTTTTTTCGCTCGCCATAACCTACTACAACTACTTCTTCTAATGCCTTAATATCATTTACAAGAATAACGTTAATCACTGTACGTGAGCCAACGGTTACTTCTTGTGTTTCATAACCCGTCGAAGAAATCACCAATACCGTATTACCATCTGGCACATCTAGTTTGAACGAACCATCGGCAAGCGTTATAGTCCCCTTCGCTGTGCCTTTTATCTTAATCGTTACACCGGGCAGTGCTTCGCCATCGCTACTGGTTACTTTACCCGTAACGGATAAAGCAACTCCTGATTTGCTTGTCAACCTTTTCGAATTGACCAAATCAACACTTTTGCTAGGGACAAGATGTACTTTTCCCTGAACTTGAGTATAGCCACTAGCTAACGCCATCAGCACACTCACATTTAGTAATTTTTTAAGCATCAAATTTATATTTTAAAAAGTGAAACAGTTTTAAAAAGACTCAAATACATGATTTATTTAATATTTTTTTGTCTTTTTTGTAAAAGTATTCTCTTGAAAATACTCAACCTTCATGGGGCGTCCTGTAAAAATGGATGTATATTAAAACCTAATACATTATTCATTAAATACAGAAAAAACTTTATTTATTTCAAATATGCAATTTTCAAGAGGTTACATTTATGTCTCTTTGATTCGTATTTTGTAATATTTTAAGCTTTCTCTTCAATCAAAAAATAGCCAACCTCCAAACAAATAAAAGCAACCAACCCAACAAATGGATAGTGGTGATACAACTTGTTATTTTCAGAAACAGGATGAAATTTATTGCATTTGCGTGTCATCCATCGTTGAGGAATTATTACTTTTCTTGAATAAGCTCATATTCATTTTCTCGAATCGAATAGAAAAATTCAGGTGAACAATTTGCGGCTTTGTGATTCTGTATGTAATACATAATTACGACTACCTGTATTGTCATTTACAATTAATAGTAAGAACAAATCGGTAGATTCCTCTACCGATTGAGTTGTCATTGCAGGTACTTTTTCTTTTTCAAGAACCCTTACTTTTTACCGCCACATAGCGGAATTAATTCTTCGGTCGGGCGTGAATTTAAAGATATTTGATAAGTATCAAAAAGTGACTATTCCTGTCTTTTGCTCTTGATTCGTAGCAATCATTCTGACAAAAGCCATTATCACAATTCATAAACAGAAATACTATTTCCCAATTATCTCCAAACGATGTTTTATGCCCCAATCCGTCAGGTTATTGATGATTGTTTGCAAAGATTTACCATGTTCAGTAAGCTGATATTGAACTGTAATGGGTTGTGTATCCAAAACGGTTCGTGTTATCAACTTGTTGGTTTCTAATTCCTTTAGTTCTTTACTCAACATTTTGTTAGAAATGCCCACTACATCATTCAGAATATCCGAAAAACGCCTCTTATTATAAAAACAGATAGACGAAATAATGGATATTTTCCATTTGCCATACAGTACATCCATTGAGTCCTGAATAGCCATCATATTTTTTTTGTTTTGTAAACACTGATTTTCTTCCATAAGTTACTTTGTTACTTGTAGGTTACTGTTACTTTTAGTTACAAAGTTACAACAATATACAAAAGAGACATAGCTTTGCAGCGTAAACTTTAAGAGAATTAAAAAATGAACAAATTAGAAAACAAAATAGCCATTATTACAGGTGCTTCCAAGGGAATAGGTGCAGCAATTGCAACGCATTTCGCAGCTGAAGGAGCAAAAGTGGTTGTAAATTACGCATCAGACAAAAATGGAGCTGAAAAAGTAGTAAAAACGATAGCAGATAATGGTGGTACTGCAATTGCTGTTCAAGGTGATGTATCAAAAACCTCAGATATTGTGAAACTTTTTGAGGAGACTAAAAGTACTTTTGGCACTTTAGATATTTTGGTAAACAATGCAGGTGTTTATCCAGCAGCCTTTATTGAAGATGTTACAGAAGAAACATTCCATAAACTATTCAATATTAATGTGTTAGGCTCAATTTTGGCAATTAAAGAAGCTGTTAAGTTGTTTGGAAATGCTGGTGGTGTAATTATCAACATTAGTTCTGGAGTTAGTACAACACCACTACCAATGATGGCGGAATATTCGGCAACAAAAGCTGCATTAGATGCTATTACTATTGCTTTATCAAAAGAATTTAGTGGAAGAAATATCCGAATCAACTCGCTTTTACCGGGTGGAGTAGAAACCGAAGGTACAAGAGCTGCAGGTATTACAGGTAGCGATTTAGAAAAAAGCATCATTGCCAAAACACCACTAGGTCGCATTGGGCATCCTGACGATATTGCCAAAGTAGCTGTATTTCTTGCTTCAGACGATTCTGCTTGGATTACTGGTGAAAAAATTACAGTTGCTGGTGGTTTGTACGGTTTATAAAAAACCTAATGTAAATTTGAAGCCACAGGTATATATTATCTGTGGCTTTTTTTACTAATTATAAAAGAATATTAAATAAAATCTACCTAAGTATTGAGCTGCGTTTGTTGACTTTACATTGCTGTTTTAAAAACAAAAATCAATTCAAAAACCCTATTGAGATACAATTTTACCAAGCAGAAAAATAATTTCTCAAAAAAACAGACAAGTCTGTATGTTTTTAAAGATTTTCAATTATATTTGTTACGTAATAAAAAGGAAATAATGGAAACCAAAAAAAACATAGAAAATACCGCCTCAAGATTATTTTATGGACAAGGTTATAACTCAACTGGAATCAACCAAATAATAGCTGAAGCAGGCATTGCCAAAGCTAGTTTATATGCTCATTTTCCTTCAAAAGTTGATTTACTGAAAAGCTATTTGAAAAATACTTCCATTAGTTCAAACGAGGTTTTGAGAAGTATAATCAACCAAAAACAAACACCACAAGAAAAGGTGCTTAGTATCTTTGATTTTTTGGTCGAATTTTCAAATGAAACAAATTTTAATGGTTGCCATTTTTTAAATATTGCAGCCGAAATTCCACAATACAACGAGGACATACTTTCTTTAATCCAAGCTCAAAAGAATAAAATTCGTGAATTGTTTGTCGAAATTCTTGAGCCAATTCATCGTGAAGCTCTTGCTGATGAATTGTACATATTATTTGAAGGGGCTTTGGCAAGCAGTAAAGTTTTTAAAGAAAACTGGACTATTGAAGCTACTCGCAGAATCGTAGAAAAGCTATTATAGTTTTTTATTCAAAAGAAAAAACAGACCTGTCTGTTTTTAAAACATATTTTCAATATTAAGAAACATTTCTAACACAAAAAGAAAGCAATGGAAATTACAGAAACGAAAACCGAAAAAATAGACTTAGCAACATTATTAGCGACTCAGTCAAAACAAGTTCAACTTCTTAATAATGATGAAGAAGTTGTTATTCCTGACGAATGTGGTGATACTTTATGGGATAAAGTTTTGGCACAATATGAAAAAACAGACACACATAAATAATTAAAACTATGGCAAAGAATTTTGCAGAAATCGGATTTAGCTCGGCTGCCCAAAAATTACAAGAGCAATTTGGTAGCAGAGCCAACTATGCTCGTATGGAAAGACAAACGATATACGAAGGACTAAGCAAATATGAACAACATTTTATTGCTCAAAGAGATAGTTTTTATATGGCAACAGTTGGTGAAAATGGCTTTCCTTATATCCAACACCGTGGTGGACCAAAGGGCTTTTTAAAAATTTTGGATGAAAATCGGCTGGGATTTATTGACTTCAAAGGCAATATGCAGTATATCTCGGTTGGGAATATGGCAACTAACAACAAAGTAGCCTTATTTTTAGTAGATTATCCAAACAAAAAAAGATTAAAAATATATGCCAAAGCCGAAATTGTAGCTTTGAAAGATAACCCAGAATTACATCATTTACTTGATTTAGAAGATTATAAGTTTCGCCCAGAACGCATAATGGTATTCCATATTGAGGCCTACGACTGGAATTGTCCGCAACATATTACTCCACGATTTACAATTGAAGAAATAGAAGAAGTTTTACAACCTCAATACCAACACATCAAAAAATTAGAAACAGAAATTGCCGAGTTGAAGGCTAAATTGGGTTTGATTGAATAATTTAATTCTAATTCATTAATTCTTTTCTTCATTCTTTTTAGTAGAAAAAGTTTAGTGCTTTTATTATTTCACGTAGCCATTTCAGGACAGTACCACAAATAAAAACCACCAACCCAAAAAGGGAAGGTGGTGATATAATTTGTTACTTCCAGAAACAGGATCGAATTTATTGCATTTGCATGCCATCCATTGTTGAGGAATTATTACTTTTCTTGAATAAACTCATATCCATTTTTCCAAATCGAATCGAAAAATTCAGGCGAACGATTTGCGGGTTTGTGATTCTGTAATATGTCTGAGTAAAACCTTCGCCAGTTGATACTTGGGTATTACCTCTGGTTTTGAAAATATCATTCACCGCAAGCGTAATCGAAGCTAAATCATTTTTCAGGAAAGTCTTCTTAATCGCAATATCAAATCCATAGAAAGGCTTGATATATCCTTGTGAAGAACTTTGTGCTTGACTCATCGGCGGGCCACCCATACCTTGATTTTGGGTTATTGGTAAATTTGTTTTGCCTTGATAATCACCCGAAAGTTGAATTACCCATTTTTTAGGAAGACTCAAATTATTATTCAATTTACCAAAAACAGTCCAAAGTGCTTCGGTCGCTAAACCTTTGTCGATATTATCAATATTGATTTTTGAATTGTAAAAATTAATATTTGCTGTAAAATCCCACCACTTCACAATCTTGTTGGTATAAGTAAATTCTGCTCCATAATTAATACTTGAATTCGCATTGATATAAGTATTAATCAGGTCAAGTTTACCACTTATTGGGTTTATTTCTTGATTCAAATATCTGGTTATCAGATTATTGGTATGTTTATAATACACCGATGTCAAAAACGTAGCTGCACCTTTGGATTTACTGTATGAAAACTCACTTGAAGTAGTAAATTCTGGAACTAAATCAGCATTCCCACGAGTAATGTTTAAACTATCACTATAATCCACAAAAGGAATCAATTGAAAGAAATTCGGACGATTTACTCTACGTGTTACACTTAATTGAATTTGGTCGGTTTGAGTTAGACTTTTACTTAAAAACACCGAAGGAAACAGACTGATTGGATAACGATTACTGAATTTTTCACCTGTATTCAATAATTTTCCATCATAAGCAGAGCTTTCGCCTCTCAATCCAACTTTGTACGAAAACAACTTTTTCACTTTTCCTGCCAATGATAAATAAGCAGCATAAACATTATTTTTGCTTTCGTAATTGGTTGAAGCTGAAGTAATGTTTTTGTAAATATCGCTTCCTACAGCTTTCAGGCTGTTGTCATTTATATTTGAAAGTTCATTGATCTGGAGCCTAACACCTGTTTCAAGTGTAATTTCATTCTTTAAAGGCTTTACATAATCGGTTTGGAAAGTAATAAATTTATTACTCCCATTTCCTATATTTTTCTGAATCTGTGTACCTGTAATCTGGCTACCATTTAGGTAATTGGTTGAATACAAACCATCGTTTTTGTTTGTTCCTCCAAAATATGTAAAATCGGCTGTAAGCTCCTCTCCTGCTTTTGCAAAAGTATGTTTCAAGCCCATTTGTCCGCCTAAAGGCTTAAAGCTACGATTGGAATTAGAAATTCTATTGCTATAACTTGTATAACCATTGGTAGTATTTTGTATATCAATATCTTCTGATGGTTTGAATTGCCCACCTCCTAAAATTCCTGCAATTGAGAAACTTGTTTTGTTAGTAATGTTATAATCTAAACCCAATCTTGAAAAAGTAATCGAACCTTTTGTTTTACTTGAAATATCTTGATAAACATTCGAGTTTACTCCTCCAATTGTACTAATACGTTCACTATAACCATTGGTATTATTTCTCATGTTGAAGTTCATCACCATCAATGAAAGATTTACTTTCTTTTGTTGAAGATTGAAACTTCCCATAAGATTTGAACCACCAAAACGGTCGGCTCCGCCATTGATAAATCCATTATAACCATTGCGTTTATTCTTTTTCAGTACTACATTGATAATCCCAGCCATACTTCCCGAAGCATCGTATTTTGCGGAAGGATTGGTAATTACTTCTACTTTTTCAATAACATCTGCTGGGATTTGGTCCAAAGAAAGTGTTGTGGGTCTTCCATCAATAAAAAGTGTTGGAGCGGCATTTCTAACTTTCACATTGCCATCAATATCTACTTGTACAGACGGAATATTTCGCATTACATCCACAGCAGTACCGCCAGCAGTCACGATGTTTTTATCTACATTGAAAGTCTTTTTATCAATGTCCATTTCAACCAGTGCTTTGGTAGCTGTTACTACAACTGCATCCAACATTTTGTTGTCAGTATCAAGTTTTAATTTTCCTAAATCTTTTTCAAAACCCGCCATAAATTTCGCCATCATAGCTGGGTCTGGTTGTTGGCCAGGCTTTGGTGGAGCAAAACCTCCATCCATTTTAGGGAATTGAAATACAATTGGCATTTCAAGTGTTTTGTACCCTACTGAACTAATTTTTAGTTTCAACCGTCCCATTACTGGTAAATCTTTGAAACTAAATTCGCCATTCATTTCTGTCTGTAATGCCTTTACTAATATATCTTTATTTTGTTTTGAGGCACTGTCTTGAACAGTTTTTAACACTACAATTGAAGCAAATTCAACTGCTTTTCCTTGTTCATCTACTACTTTCCCGATAATTTTTCCGAAGTTCATTTCAGGAGTTTTTGCTCCTTTGGCGGGTGTTCCAAATGGCATTTGAGCCATACTTGCTATTGAAATCAATACTGATAATAAAGCAGATAATAATATTTTCATTGCGTACATTATTTTAGTTGAACTAAGTTTATTGACGTATCAAAAAACTTGCATCAAAGGTGTACAAGATGATTGATACAATCAACGATTTGTATAGCAATGAATACCAAATGTATATCTATGAAAAATGATGAGTAGTTTTCGTGAACCGAAATGCGTGTTTAAGGAAGATTTTACTCTGATAAACTCTTAATACTTGCCACATATTTTTTTCCGACAGGTAATTCTATTTTGGACAAAGAAATCTTCGACTGATGAAAACCCGTGATCTTTTGTTTATTGATAATGTAAGAATTATGGATTCTAACAAAGTACTTTTCAGGAAGTTTGGCTTCCATTCCTCTCAGGTTACTGCGTGTCATCAGCGGATAAGCTCTATTCATTAAATAAATCTTAACATAATCTTTGAGCCCTTCAATGTAAATAATTTCACTAAAAAGCAGCTTTACTTTTTGATACTCCACACTGATAAAAATATAATCTTCTTCGTTTTCTTCGCTAAGTTTTTCCCGCAATCTGAGTTGGTCTTCCACTTTTTTCAGCGCAATCGCCAACCTTTCCTTACGAATTGGTTTCATTAAATAATCAACAGCATTTAATTCAAAGCCTTCTAAAGCATATTGATGATACGCCGTTGTAAAAATAACTAAAGGCGGATTTTCTAAGGTTTTGATAAACTGCGTACCCAACATTTCGGGCATTTGAATATCCGAAAAAATCAAATCGACCTCATTCTTTTGTAAAAAATCAGGTACATCTTCTGGACTATTAAATTTCTCAAGAATCTCTATATTGGCAAAATCCAATAAATCATCTTCCAGAATATTCAAAGCAAATGGTTCGTCGTCTATTAAAATACACCTAATTTTCATCTAACATCAGTTTTAGTGTTACTTCAAAATAATCTGTTGTGTGATTGATATTCAGTTCATGCTTGTTCGGATATAATAATTCCAGTCTTCGCTGAATATTAGTCAGCCCGATTCCTTCGTTGTGAATCATCGTTTTCTTTAGAAGTATTTTATTTTTTGACTTGAATAAAATGCCATTGACTATTTTCTTGAATTCAAAATGAATATCTGGAGCATTTTTGCTATCAATCCCATATTTGAAAGCATTTTCAACAAAATGAATAAATAATAAAGGCTCTATCTGAAAATTATGGATATTTTCATCCACGTTAAAAGCGACAGTTCCTTCAATCGGTAAACGGAGTGTTTGTAATTCAATAAAGTTTTTTAAATGCTCCAATTCTCTGTTAAATTCTACTTTATTTCCTTCTACCTCATACAGAATATACCTAAGTATTTCAGAAAGTTTCATGACAGATTCTTCTGATAATTCAGATTTTTTTCGGATTAACCATCTGATATTATTGAGCGTATTAAATAAAAAATGTGGACTAATCTGCAATTTTAGCATACTTAGTTCAGCCGCAGTCTTTTCAAGTTCTATTAGTTTGTTGAGTTCTTTTTGCTTCGCTTGTTCTTCATAAAGAAATAACATGGTACTGGTTAAAATACATAATGAAAACATGATGGTAGGACCAATTATCAAGCGAATAAAAAATATATTTTGTTCTTCAATCTTTTTGTACCCTTCTACAGGACTAAAATGAATGGTTAAATAATTAAAGAAAATGTAAATTGCTAAAAGTATGAAAATTAGTACGGTAAACTTGATTCTTCTTTTCTCAAAGAAGTATTTTGGAGCCATAAAATTGATATTCAAATAGAATGTCGTGGCTATAAAAAGAATGTTTAGAAAATGTGTTTTAACAAAATAAAAGTTAAAATCACTGATTTTTTTGGGTTCGTATAAGTATCCAATAAAAGGCAAAAGCAATAGAATCACCCAAGTGATGATATGCGATAAATACGGTTTTACAAATCTTTTTATCATGTTGATTGAATGATTAATGGTTACTCTTTTCTAACCGTAGAAATGGCATAAAGCGGATATACATCAATGGGCGGATAGGTAGAGAAGTTTTCTAAAGAAAGTCGAATACCTAAATCTCGTTTTTTTTCTTTTAAAAACATAAACATACTTTGCATTGCTCCTTTATTCGAGGCTTTTATCTCTAAAGGCACAATTTGTTCGCCTTGCTGAATAACATAATCTATTTCTGCATTACTGTTGGCGTTTTCTCGATGCCAATAATATAAATTTTCTTGTTGCAAAGGATTGCCATATTTCAGATATTCTAGTCCAACAAACATTTCAGCGATTGCTCCTTTGTTGATAGCATCAAAATCATTTTGAGCTAATAACTTTCCGGCATCCAAGCCTAAAATTCTTTGATAAAGTCCTGTGTCTAATAAAATAAGTTTACGTTTTTTTTCGTCTAGCTCCGCTCCTAGCGGAATTCCATTGGCAGAACTATGCGTTACGGGAATGACCAAACCCGCCATCATCAATAATTGAACCGCCTCCTTGATTTGTACAATACTTGTTTGAGTTGCCGCTTTGGTATAAATAAACTTCCCTCCTGTTTGCTGTATGATGGCATCAAAAACTTCTGAAATTCTCATAGAAGGTACTCTTTTTTTATACTTGGCAAAATCTGCTTTGATTGAAATGATTAAATCATCCAAAACAGCTTGTACTTCTAATAAGCTACTTCCTTTGGCATATTGAGCAACGGCTTCTGGCATTCCTCCTACTATCAGAAATTTCTTAAAATATTCTGTCAGTTTTTGATGAAAAGGCAAAGCCAAAGGATTTGTTGGGCTTGCTTGTTTTTTCAAATTGATAAGTCTTTGTTCTCCTAAACTTCCTAAAAATTCATCAAAAGAAAAGGGATAAACAAAAACAGACCGCACCCTACCAACCCCAAAAGATGGCAGCTGTTCTAATGCAAATTCTAATAATGAACCTGCTGAAATAAGATGTAGCGCTGGCATTTTCTCATAAAAAAAACGAAGAGATGAAATAGCAGGCAAACACATTTGAATTTCATCAAAAAACAATAAAGTCTTACCCGGAATGATGGGAGTGTTGAAGTATAAAGATAAATTTTCACAAATCGTTTTGGGGTCAAGATTTCCATTAAAAAAAGCTTGTACATCTAAAGATTCTTCAAAATTGATTTCAATATAATAGTCAAAATGCTTTGACAATTCCTGTACAGCTGTCGATTTTCCAACTTGTCTTGCTCCACGAAGCATCAGTGGTTTTCTATCAATTTGGTTTTTCCAATCAAGTAAAACCTTGTCTATTTCTCTTTCAATATGCACTTTCATCATTTTTCGTACCCGTAAATTCATTACAAATGTGAAAAATAGTAGGCATAAAAACAATTTAAAAGTAATTTATAGGCATCTAAAATCATTTTTTGAATATAATACTGGTTTTAATCATGCTGAATAAATGGTTTTTCATTAGCTCATTACTTTGCATTTGTAAGAAACAGGTAGATATTCTATCGTTTAATCTTTTTGCTATTGTATAGTGATAGTAAAAGACAGATACAATCTATTTTTTGAACATCTATTAAAAGATAGTTTTCTTAAATTTATAGAAATGTTAAAATTTTTATAAAAAATATCCTGTTTGAGTTAAGGGTTTTCAATTAGCAATTGTGTCTTATGGTTCAACTGGTTATTAACCAGTGTACGGTTAATCAAAAAGATATGCAGATAACAAGCAATTGCGAACCTTACACAGCGACCGAAACAGCACTTTATTCGCCTATGAATGTACCGTCACAGGATGATTGGAAGCCTCAGGCTTCTGACCAAGAGCTTTTTATTCGGCAAACATTTGAAACAAACGCTCGGTTAGGCTGTGAATTGCTTTTCCGCAGGTATTATGTTGATTTGTGTAGCCACGCCGCAAGATTTGTAGGGTCTAAAGCAATCGCTGAAGACTTAGTTGCTGATATATTTTGTCAATTTTATGAGCAACAGGTTTTTAGTAGCATTACCAGTTCATATCGAGCTTATCTCTATAAAACGGTACGAAACAGGGCTTATAATTATGTTCGACAAACTTTTCAGCGTGAAGTAGAACTTGATGAAGCACAGTTTCAAGCTACGGCTGAAACATTACAGCCTGATTCAATTACTGAGTATGACGAACTTTATCAAGACGTAGAAAAAGCTATTCAATCATTACCCACACAGCGTAGGCGCATCTATTTGATGCACCGTTTTGAGGGGAAGAAGTACGGAGAGATTGCCGATGAACTTGGGCTTTCGGTTAGAACGATTGAAGTCCACATCAGATTAGCTAGCCATACTTTGCGTGAACTTTTGAAAAGACGTTGGTTTCTTCTGGCTTTTTTCGGGACTTATCTGATTTTTTTTTGAAATAAAATTAAGGGATTTGAAACACCAATTGTGTCTTCCTTTTAAATACAACCTGACATGAACCAATTTGCCAATAAACAACTCATTTTCGATTTCTTAGCTGGTAAAGCAACTGCTCATCAGCGGAAGCAAATTGATGAATGGTATCAAAACCCACAGCATCAAGAACTATTTTATGAGTGGCTGGAAGAATGGGAACAATCGCACTTACAATTCGTAGCCGATAAACAACAAGCACTCAATCGTTATCATCATTTTTTAGACAATACTCAACTTAAAAATACAGTAGATAACGATAAATTACCTACTCCAGAATTTTCGTCGTCACGCCGTAATTGGTTCGTTTGGACATTAGCGGCCTCGTTGGTTATTGTTTTGGGTTGTTGGCAATTTCAAAATCAATTGCTGAATTACACCTACTCAACAGCTTATGGACAAATCAAAACCATCAAATTATCGGATGGAAGTCAGGTAACACTTAATGCCAATTCAGTATTACGAGTACCTCGCTTTGGTGGCAAAACACGTGAAGTAAAGCTAGAAGGAGAAGCTTTATTTTCTATTACTCATACTGCTCAAAACGAGCGATTTGTAGTAAAAACCGATAATGGAGTTGACGTCGTTGTATTAGGTACAGAGTTTTCTATGTTCGCCAGAAAAAGAGCAACACAAGTTGTATTACAAAAAGGTAAAGTAGAGTTCCATTATCAGCAATCTAATCAAGACCATAAGCAAATTACTCTTAAACCTGGCGACCTAGTTTCGCTAGAAAAAGATGGCACTATTCGGTTAAAGCCAACGCTTCAACCAACCAATTATTCTTCTTGGCGTGACCACCGTTATATTTTTGAAGAAACAACTTTGAAGGAAGTTGCGAATTTATTTCAGGAAAATTTTGGGATAAAAATCAAAATCCCTGACCCTAAAATTGCTGCTTTAAGTATATCTGGAGCTTATCAGGCTCAGACTGCGGATGAATTAATAGCGATTATTGCCGAGGTACTAAATTTACAAATCACTAGAGAGGGCGACGAGCTACTACTGTCGTCCAATCCTATTTAACCATTTTCATTTATGTTTACAAATTTTACTAAGCTCCAGGCTATTTGTCTGGTAGTAGGGCTGACTGTTTCCAGTCAGTTAATGTCAACCCCACTCTCAAAATTAATTCAAGCTACCAACTCCAAAGTTAAACCACTTGAAGAACCTACTCGGTCGCTAGTAGATGTACTGCAAGACTTAAAACAGCGGTATAGAGTAGATATTCTTTACGGAGATCAACTTGTGCGTGGAAGCCTGATGGTACAGACTCGTTTGCTCAATCAAAAAAACAGCATTGAAGAAAGTCTAAAAATTGTACTGAAAAATACAGGACTGCAATTCCGTAAAGTAAAAAATGGTTCGTATTTAATAATTGGACAGTCTAAAAGCCCAAAACTAACATCAAGTACGCAAAATTATACTGAATTACCATCCGAAAATCCAGTATCAGGAACAACATCAATTAGTAACAACACAAGCCTGAAAGAAACTTCTTCTGCTATCAATACAGAACATACCATAGCAGGAAAGGTAACGGGCGAAAATGGCGAAACATTACCGGGTGTCAATATCGTATTGAAAGGTACTACTCGTGGAACATCCACAGATGGCGACGGAAAATATCAGATAAATGTCCCTGAAAAAGATGACAATATGCTGGTTTTTTCGATGGTGGGCTATGCTACTCAAGAAGTAGTGGTTGGTACTCGTACTATGGTTGATATTCAGTTATTACAAGAAAAAAAGCTCCTTGAAGAAGTAGTAGTAATTGGTTATGGCACACAAAAGAAAGCCGATGTTACTGGTGCTATTGCCTCAATCAGTTCAAATGTCATTGCAAGAGCTGCTACACCAGACCCAACAGGAGCTTTGCAGGGACAAATGCCTGGAGTGGTTGTGGTAAAAAATGTAGGAAAGCCAGGAAGTGGTTATAATATTAATATACGAGGTACCAGCTCGATAGGTGGTTCAAATTCTCCTTTATATGTTATTGATGGTATTCCTTCTACTTCTGGTTTAAATGAATTAAATCCAGCAGACATTGAAAAAATAGATATTTTAAAAGATGCCTCAGCCACGGCAATTTATGGTTCTAGAGGTGCCAAAGGAGTCGTAATTGTCACAACAAAAAGAGGGAAATCTGGAAAAACAATCATTTCATACGATGCTTATACAGGTATAAGAGCCCCAAGACATTTACCACAAATGTTTAGTGGTAGCGAATATGTTGCTTATCGTACCGAAATGTTTAAGGCTCAAGGTAAGGATATTTCTCGTAACAATACCTTGTTTTTTACACCAGAACAATGGAAGAATATTGATGAAGGAAAATATACTGATTGGCCTTCACTCCTACTGAAAAATGGTATCCAAATGAACCACAACATAACAGCAAGTGGTGGCGATGATAAAACTCGCTTTGCCTTAAGTGCTGGTTTATTGCAAGAACAAGGAAATGTTGACCCAGAAGATTTCAAACGATACACCCTCCGTGGAAATGTTGACAGACAGGTTAACGATAAGTGGAAGATTGGTTTAAGTTTTTATTTATCTCAAAATTTACAAAATTTGGGTAGTTCAGAGTCTTTACGCTCTGCTTATCGCCTTCCTCCAATCACTTATCCTTATGATAACTCAGGTGCATTGGTATATAGAGTATATGGAACCAATACTGTAACAAACCCATTTTTCGACCAACAAAACGAAATTCGTCAAAATCGTAATTTCAGGACCTTTGGAAACCTGTATGTACAAGTACAACCAATTGCAAACCTAACGTTAAAATCAACAATATCGCCCAATTATTCTGCTTCTAGGAGTGGCTATTATTATGGACCACTTACCAAGCAAAGCCTGGGCGGTGCTGTACCTACTCAAGCTAACAATAGTACTTCAGAACAATTCACTTGGGTCTTGGATAATCAGGCAATTTATGAAACAAGTTTTGGAGAACATAAACTAACCGCTACTGTTGTACAAAGTTTACTGAAAGACCGTTTGGAATCGAATACAATCACTGTTGAAGGACTTCCCTATGCCTCTTTATGGTATAATTTAGCAACGGGCAACAGAGTCCTTAACTATGGTTCTGGCTATACATTATCTACTTTAGCCTCGGCAATGGGACGTATTAATTATAGTTATAAAGATAAATATCTTTTAACTGCAACAAGCAGATGGGATGGCTCATCGAGGCTGGCAGAAGGAAACCAATGGGGATTTTTCCCTTCCGCTTCTTTAGCTTGGCGAATATCAAATGAAGAGTTTTTAAAAAATGTTTCTGCCATTAACGATTTAAAGTTAAGACTCAGTTATGGTATTACTGGTAATGACAGAGTTGAGCCCTACTCTACACAAGCAATACTTGGACAAACGTTTTACGATTTTGGTGGAACAATTGCGCCAGGATACGCCCCTAATCAACTACCCAACAAGAAGTTAACTTGGGAAACAACTCGTGAAATTAATGTTGGATTAGATTTTAATTTAGTCAATGGACGTATCTCTGGAAGTATAGATGTATATGATAGAAATATTGATAATATACTCTTGAATCGCCAGTTACCAGCACCATCAGGTTGGAACTCCATCACTGATAACATTGGTAAATTAAGAAACAGTGGGATAGAAATTGGTCTAAGTACTGTCAATATCAGAAGAGGGAAATTTTCTTGGAAAAGTGATTTCGTCTTTGATTCAAATAAAAATAGAATACTTGAGCTAAGCGGTGGGAAAAAAGATGATGTTGGTAACCGTTTATTCATTGGTCAGCCAGTACAGGTAAATTATGATTATGTTTTTGATGGAATTTGGCAACTCGACCAAAAAGACGAAGCAGCAAAGTATAATCAAAAACCGGGGCAAATTCGTGTGAAAGACCTTGATAATAATGGTGTTATCAATGCCAACGATAGACAAATTATTGGTAAAAGAATACCAACTTGGACGGGGTCATTCTCAAATACTTTCCGCTACGGAAATATTGATTTATTCGTAATGTTATATACTCGTCGTGGGGAACAATATGCTAGTTCATTCGATGCCACTTTGATGAACTACAATTCGGATTTTAATCAAGTTAAGATAGACTACTGGACTGCCACAAATCCATCTCAAACACATTTTCAGCCGGGTAATCCTGGTCCATATACTGTAATACCTACCTATCGAAATGTTGATTTTACAAGGATAAGTAATATCACTTTAGGATATAATTTGCCAGACCACTTAGTTAAGAGACTCAAAGTAAACAACTTAAGAGTCTATGCTACGGCTACTAATCCGTTTTTATTTACCCAATATGAAGGCTTTGATCCTGAGTGGCCAGCGACAAATACTTATGGAACAGCAGTAAGCTCTGCATCCTACATATTTGGTGTCAATTTTTCATTTTAATGTCAAATAATCAATCATGAAAAAGATATATTGTCTATTAACGACTATACTAACAATAGGAATGGTTTCCTGTAAAGATTTTCTCAAAGAAGAAAACTTAACTGGAATAACGAGTGAAAACTTTTATACCAATGCCGCTGGTTACGAAGCATTGGTCAATTCATGCTATGCCTCTTTGCGTGATATTTATGATATCAATCCAAGCTTGTTTGAATGGGGAACGGACATTACAACAAGAGGAGAAATCGAAGCTGTAAGTGGTACTGTTGGCGACCTCGTAGTTCGAGCTACTGGCATCAATGAGTACAAAACGTTATCTACTGATAATTCAGCCGTAAATGATTTTTTCTCTGCTGCTTACGCAGGCATCCAACGTTGTAATACTGCCATCAATAAAGCCAATAGTATTCCGGGCTTAACAGAAAGCCTGAAAAATAAACGTGTTGCTGAAGTACGATTTATCAGAGCCTACTATTATTATTTACTTGTTGAAAATTTTGGGGGAATTCCAATTGTACAAGATGAAATCAATACACCAATTACTCATTTTGTACCTAATTCAGAACAAGAAGTATATCAGTTTATTATCGAAGAATTGAACAAATCTTTACCTGAAGTAGATGTAAGCTCTTCTGATTTTGGAAGAATTACGCAGGGTGCTACCAAACACTTATTATCACTTGTTTACTTAACTAGAGGTTATAAAACCTTCGCATCGAGTACCGATTTTGCTAAATCTGCACAATTGGCTGAAGAAGTTATTAGCAATGGAAATTATACATTACTTTCTTCTTTTGCAGATGTATTCAAGGCTGATAATCAAAAAAATAAAGAAATTATTTTCTCTATTCAATACGATGCAAGCAGTTTAAGAAATAAAACAGTAGGGAACGGGCAGAATTTGTTCTTCGGTTGGCGTATATTTCGAGAACCAGGCTTTTATGACGGTGAAGTTGCTACTTATAACAGAAGAATTTCGGATTTTATGCCAACACAATTTTTATATACTTTGTACAATACAGCCAAAGATGCTCGTTATGATGCTACTTTTTTGAGCCAGTTTTACGCCGTGAAAGATGATAAATTAGGAACAACAACAATAAAAAAAGGTGATTTAAGATTTTATTTTCCATATCCAGATCAACCTTTTACTAGTCAGGATTCTATCGCTCTTAAAACAGCCAATCCTAATGTTGAAATCGTGCGATTTAACAAGTGGAAACAAGATTTTCAAGGTATTGGTGGTGCTTTAAAATTCCCTATGATTAATAAGTTTTTTGACCCACAAGCCATGCCTCCTGGAAACCACGAACGTGCTTACAGCAATACAAGAGATATTTTTATTTTCAGATTCGCTGAAACCTATCTGATTGCCGCCGAAGCTTACTTCAAAATGGGACAGTTGGACAAGGCTTCCGAAAAGCTCAACCTTATTAGAAAACGTGCCACCAAAGCTGGACAAAATTTGAACATTGCATCAAGTGATGTAAGCATAGATTTTATACTAGATGAACGAGCAAGAGAACTAGCAGGAGAATACAAACGCTGGCTAGACTTAAAACGTACTCGTAAATTAAACAGAGCATTTGAACAAAATATTTTAACCAAAATGGCAAATCCAAGCGGTGTAATTGACAAGTATTATCTTCGTCCTATACCACAATCTGTAATTGACAGAGATTCAGAAGGCTATCCACAGAATCCGGGTTATTAATTTTTTAGTACAGAAGCAAAGAGAACAGAACTCTTTGCTTTTTGTGCTAAATATAAGTTTGACAAAATACTTCTTTTGAATCATTATTGGACATATCCAGAACTATTATGAAAATATTATTACCTATCCTTTCAATCCTTTTCATATTAAATACTCCAGCGAAAGCTCAAAAGCAAGAAGCCTATCAAGCTATTCACTCTGGAATACCTTGGTTTGATAACCAGAAAAATATTGTTAGTGCCCACGGAGCATGTATTGTGAAAGAAAACAATCGCTTTTATTTTTTTGGTGAGAAACATTCAGACAGCAGTAATGTCTTTACTGGTTTTAATTGTTATTCTTCTACAGACCTTTACAATTGGACATTTGAAAGTATTGCTTTGCCTGTACAAAATTCAGGTAGATTAGGTTCGAACAGAGTTGGCGAACGAGCAAAAGTAATGAAATGCCCAAAAACAGGAGAATTTGTGATGTTCATGCACACAGATAGTACTAATTACAAAGATCAATGTCTTGGCTATGCTACTTCCAAAACAATTACTGGACCTTATGTTTTCAAAGGTCCATTACTTTTCAATGGAAATTTAATTCGTAAATGGGATATGGGGACTTTCCAAGATAATGATGGCTCCGGTTACATTTTAATACATGGTGGTGAAATTTATAAACTCAACGACGATTATAAAAGTGTTGTAAAACAAGTGCATAAAAATATTTCATCTGGATTTGAATCCCCGACGATTTTTCGAAAAGATAGTACTTACTACTTTTTAGGTTCTCATTTAACAAGCTGGGAAAGAAATGATAATTATTATTATACAGCCAATTCGCTAGAAGGTCCTTGGACATTTCAAGGGCTTTTCGCACCACAAGGCACACTTACTTGGAACTCGCAAAGTACTTTTGTACTTCCAATAAAAGGCTCAAAAGAAACAACTTATATGTTTATGGGTGACAGATGGTCTTTCCCTCGACAAGCTTCTGCGGCAACTTATATTTGGCAACCTTTTATGATTGCTGGCAATTCTTTGAGCCTTCCCTCCTACAAGGATACTTGGAAGATAAACTTGAAAACAGGAGTGGTTACTTATCCAAAGGATACCCAAAAAGTAATCAGTCATGCTGATAAAAAATCAATTACTTATACTGGACAATGGCAAAACAATGTTTCTGATACTTTAAACATCCAATATTCGAATGAGAAAGGAGCAAGCTTTTCGGTAAATTTCACAGGAAAACAAATTGGCTTTTATGGTTTACTTCGTCCTGATGGCGGTTATGCAAAAGTAAATGTTGTGAATAGTAAAGGTAAAAAAGTGTTATCTGCTTTGGTTGATATGTACTGCAAATATCCAATAGCATCATTGGTTTTTCTATCACCATCTTTACCAAAAGACAAGTATCAATTAACAGTAACGGTTACAGGTGAACACGGAACTTGGTCTGATAAAAGAAAATCAAATTATGGCAGTAGCGATAATTTTGTGTCTCTCAGTAAAATCATTATTAACGAATAAATGTATTATCTTATCAAATAGGTAAAAGTAGTTTAAGCGTGTTGTTGGCTTTAAACTAAAATATCAAGTTTTATCAAATATCATACTCTCAAAATTTATGAAAAAAGTATCCTTCTTTTTAATCGCTGTTACAATCCTTTCTTGCCTTTCTTTCAAAGGCAAATGCCAAGTGCCTTCTTTTGATTATCTGAATGTCAAAGCTCCTTTTGATATGCCTAAAATTAAAATTCCAAATTTTAGTAAATGTCAAAAGTTTTTGATTACTGAATTCGGTGCTGAGCCAAATGACAAACAAAAAACCTCAAAAGCTATTGAACAAGCTATTTATAAAGCCAATCAGATTGGAGGGGGAATTGTGATTATCCCAGCAGGAGAATGGAAAACGGGAAAAGTACACTTCAAAAGTAATGTTAATTTACATTTAGAAAAAGGTGCTATTTTAAGTTTTTCGGGAAATCCAGAAGATTATCTCCCTGCCGTACACAGCACTTGGGAAGGAATGGAATGCTATAATTACTCTCCATTGATTTATGCGTATCAATGTAAAAATATTGCGATTACTGGACAAGGAGAAATAAAGGCAGAAATGGATACTTGGAAAAAGTGGTTTGCTCGTCCGAAAGCACACATGGAAAGCTTGAAAAGATTGTACAATTTATCGGCTAAGAATATTCCTGTTACAGAAAGACAAATGGTAAATGATACGGCAAATCTTCGTCCACAATTTGTACAGTTCAATCGTTGTGAGAACATTGTATTGGAAGGAATTTCTATCACAAACAGCCCATTCTGGACAATCCATCCTTATTTATGCAAAAATATAGTTATCAGAAATATCAAAGTATATGCACATGGACATAATAATGATGGCGTTGACCCTGAAATGACGCAAAATTTATTGATTGAAAACTGCACTTTCGACCAAGGAGATGATGCCATTGCCATTAAATCTGGGAGAAATCAAGAAGGTTGGAGAATTAAAGTACCTTCAAAAAACATTGTAATCCGTAATTGTAATGTAAAAAATGGGCATCAATTGCTGGCACTCGGTAGCGAATTGTCGGGAGGTATCGAAAATGTATTCATGGATAATTGTAATGTAGTAGATGGCGCAAAATTGAATCATTTAGTATTTATAAAAACCAATGAACGCATGGGTGGATATGTAAAAAATATTCATATTTCTAATATCACTTCAGGAAAAATAGACCTTGGCATTTTGGGAATAGAAACCGATGTGTTGTATCAATGGAGAACTTTAGTTCCTACTTATGAAAGAAGACTCACTCCTATTCAAGACATTTATTTAAAGAATTTAAAAGCGACGAACGTAAAATTTATTTCAAGAATTTTAGGTCAAAAAGAACTTCCTATCAAAAATGTATCGCTAAAAAATGTTTCAGCCGATTTGGTGGCAGACAAGAAAAACATTCATGAAAATATTGTGAATTTTACAGAATAACTGAAAAAAGAACAGCTTTTATTAATCTAATAAAACAAAATTATATGAATAAGTGGGTTACTTTTCTTTTGTTATGCTTTTGCATTGGAAGCGGATGTCAAATTAATCTTTATGCTCAAAAAGACCCAACATGGGATGATACCTCGAATAGTAAATGGAAAAGTGTATTTCAAAAAGTTGATATTCCTTCTTCTTCTGATGGAAAAATTCAAAAAGCATATTTATACTCCTCTAAAAGTAAAACGGCAAAGCCTCTAATCGTCAGCCTACATACTTGGAGTGGAGATTATACTCAAATTGACCCATTAGCGAATGAAATTATCGCTAGAGATTGGAATTATATTCACCCAGATTTCAGAGGACCAAATAAAACCTCAGCATCAATGGGAAGTAAATTCGTTATTTCTGACATTGAAGATGCCATACAATATGCCCTGAAAAATACAAATTCTGACCCAGAAGATGTTCATATTATTGGAGTTTCGGGTGGGGGCTTTGCTACTTTAGTTGCTTATATGAATGTCCAGTATCCTGTCAAATCCTTTTCAGCCTGGGCTCCTATTTCAGATTTGGATGCTTGGTATTGGGAGTCAGTAGGTCGTAAACAAAAATATGCAACTGATATTCGTAATGCTTTATCGACTGACAGTACTTTCAATCATAATGAAGCGATTAAACGTTCGCCTTTGCTACAAAAATTCCCTAAAGATTTACGTAAAAATGCTCAATTGTATATTTATGAGGGCATTCATGATGGTTATGAAGGCTCTGTTCCTATTACACACTCCATTAATATGTATAATCGTTTAGTTGGAGAGCTTAAATATAATAATTCATCCCTTGATGCTATTATGGATAAAGCAAACAATGATTCTTCCTTAGTTTCCAATAAAGAAATTATAAGTTTAGTCACAAAACGTTTCAATCCATTAGCCAATAATCAGAAATCTTTATTTGGTAGAAAAATATATTTATCTCGTGATTTCGATAATATTCAACTAAGAATCTTCGAAGGTGGTCATGAGCAAATTCCACAAGCACTAGCATTTATTCCATTTAAAAATACACAATTACAAAAATTCAACATTTTAACCTTGGGAGATTCTAACGCTCAAAATAAAGATGGTTGGGTTGATCAATTAAAAAAAATACTTCCTAATTCAAATTTTGTCAATATTTCTAAGTCAGGTAGGACCATTGGATTTGATAACAATGGGAAGAAAGAGCTGAATGCTTTGAGTAATATCAATAGTTATTTAGATGAAGCCCAAGGGAAAATAGGAAAAGGTAAATACGATTTTATCATTGTTTGCCTCGGAACTAACGATACAAAAAATGAATATGCTGAACGCCAACCTGAGGTAATTGCTAATTTTGAACTTTTATTAAAAAGTATCAAAGCACATCCGCTCAGCAAAAAATCTGTAGATAAATTTATATACGTTACACCACCGCCTATAAAAGTTAAAAACATAGAACCTAAGTATATAGGCGGAAATGAACGAATAGCAAACCTAATCCCTCTATTTACAGAAATAGCTATTAAAAAGGGTTTTACAGTGGTTGATATTTATCATCCCTTACTAAATATCCTTGATTATTATGCTCCAGATGGAGTATACATGTCTGGTTCAGGACAAGAAATCATTGCATTAAAACTCATTGAAGTGATGCAGGAGAAAAAATAAAATTGAAAAAAAGAGCAGATTTCAGCAATGATAAGCGTTGATTATAGCAAAAGGCGAATGAGTATTAGTGATTAATTTCACTAAATACTCATTCGCCTTTTGCCTAAGATTCTATGTATTTCTAAAACCTACGCTTGTTTACGAGCGATAGCTTTTAATGCTTTTTCTACGATTGAAGCTGCATTCAAACCATATTTCTCCATCAATTGTGCTGGAGTTCCTGATTCTCCAAATGAATCTTCTACTCCTACAAATTCTAATGGAGCAAGATGTTTTTTGATTAATACTTGTGCTATTGAATCGCCTAAACCACCTGCTATTTGGTGTTCCTCAGCAGAAACTGCACAACCTGTCTTGCGAACTGATGCTAAGACAGCTTCTTCGTCTAAAGGTTTAATCGTGTGAATATTGATAATTTCAGCATCGATTCCTTTCTCAGCTAAAATTTCACCTGCTAAAATAGCTTCCCAAACCAAATGTCCTGTTGCAAAAATACTTACGTCTTTTCCTTCGTTCACTGTCCAAGCTTTACCGATGATAAACTCTTGGTCTGGAGCGGTGAAAATTGGTACAACCGGACGACCAAAACGTAAATAAACTGGTCCTTCGTGTTCAGCCACAGCGATAGTTGCCGCTTTTGTTTGGTTATAGTCACAAGGGTTGATGACCGTCATGCCCGGAAGCATTTTCATCATTCCTAAATCTTCAAGAATTTGGTGAGTAGCACCATCTTCGCCCAATGTCAAACCAGCGTGTGAACAAGCAATTTTAACATTTTTGTTAGAATACGCTACCGACTGACGAATTTGGTCATACACACGACCAGTACCGAAGTTAGCAAAAGTAGTAGCAAACGGGATTTTTCCACCAATTGTTAAACCCGCAGCGATACAAATCATATTTGCTTCAGCAATACCCGTTTGGAAAAAACGCTCTGGGTTTTCTTTGATAAAAGCATCCAATTTCAATGAACCAATTAAGTCAGCACAAAGGGCTACAACATTTGGGTTGGTTTGTCCCAACACCTGCATCCCAGCACCGAAGCCAGAACGAGTATCTTTTTTTTCTGTGAAAGTATATTTTTTCATCTTGAATTTCTAAGTAAATCAAAATCAGTTGATTAGATTTTGAAGGAGTAATGTTATTAATGATTTTTACTTTGTTGAGATTAATAATCTCCCAAAGTTTCAGGTAACTGTGCTAATGCTGCTGCCAATTGCTCATCGTTTGGAGCAACACCATGCCATTTGTGTGAACCCATCATGAAATCAACCCCAGCACCCATTTCGGTGGTCATCAAAATCATGGTTGGTTGTCCGTTTCCAGAAAAAGCACGAGCTTCAGCTAATACTTTCACAACATCTGCCATATCGTTACCATTCATTTTCATTACATTCCAACCGAAAGCCGCATATTTAGCTCCTAAATCACGGTTGTTCATTACTTTATCTGTTGGTCCATCAATTTGTTGACCGTTATAGTCAATTACAGCCACCAAATTATCTACTTTATGGTGTGGGGCGTACATAGCTGCTTCCCAAACTTGACCTTCGTTTTGTTCACCGTCACCCATTAGTACGAATACTAATGAATTATCTCCATTTAATTTTTTAGCTTGAGCTGCACCAATGGCTACCGACATTCCTTGTCCTAATGAACCAGAAGCAATACGAATTCCTTCAAGGTGTTCGTGAGTTGTTGGGTGACCTTGAAGACGTGAATTTAATTTACGGAAAGTTGCTAATTCAGCCGCTGGAAAGTAGCCAGCACGAGCTAATACTGAATAAAAAACTGGAGAAATATGTCCATTTGATAAAAAGAAAAGGTCTTCACCAATACCATTCATATCGAAAACTTTGTTTCCAGCTTCATCTGATTTTAAAGTCATTTGGTCGAAGTAAAGACCTACCAATAAATCAGTACAGCCTAATGAACCGCCTGGGTGACCAGACTGACAAGCGTGTACTTGGCGTACGATGTCACGACGTACTTGCGAAGCAACTTTTTGTAATTCAGTAATTTCCATTTGTTCTTGATTAATTTTTGTAAGCTTTTATAGTTAATATATTTAAAGTATTTGATAGGAAACACCATAACACTATAGAACACATAGTGCAAAAAAAACACTTTATACAAAACCATTTAATACTTTTAAAAATGAGTAACAATTAAATGTTTTGTTTTTTATCGCAATTTAATATACTTTTTTAAAGAATAAACCATAACACAATAGAACACTTGATTTAAAAATAAAATGTGTCTGTGATACACATTTCCAGTTTAATAAAAAAGACTTTAAAAAGTCAAAGCGCTCTATTCCATATTGCTATCACAAAAGTAGAGATTAAATATAACATGAACAATTTTTAGTTTAATAAATTAAAGTGCTTTTAAATACTTTATTTCAAAAAAAATGGTTTTCAAAATCTCTTAGGAAAACCATTCATTTAAACTAAAACCATTTATCCTTCTCGCACAATTCCTAAAGAAATAGCTTCTGAAAGAGAAATTCTATCTGTAAAATTTTCATCAATAAGTACTTCTTCTGAAAGAACTCTTAATTGCTTCCACGTTGATTCTAGGGCATTTTTAATAATAAATGAGCCTTTAATTTCTATGGTTATTTCTGTTCCAGAAGCATTTTTTATGCTATTATTTACTTTGTTTAATAAGGCTTTTCTTTCTTCTGTCTCATTAGAAAAAACAGGCTTATACTGATTTTTTTCTAAAATACTATTGAGTTCTTCGACTGAAGTAATAGGTTTTCCAATATCACTTTTAGCTAATTGTTGGATGGTTTTTTTATCAACTTTTGTTTTTCCATTCAATACTTTGCCTTTCAATTCGTTGTTCATTTTATCTAAACCCTGAGCAAAAACAGCATCTCTTTTAATTGTTGCTGGGCTTACATTAAATTCTTGGGCTAGTTTTGACGCTGTATCAATCAATATCAAATCTTCAACTCCTTTCCCTGTCCTAACGCCTCCTTGTTTTGCCCTAAGTCGTTGATATTTAAGTCCTCTCAAATATGAAATCTGTTCAGAAGTCATATTTCTACGACCCACTTGAAAATCAATCATAAAATCTTTGACATCCTCAATCGTTGGAAACGACATCAAATCAATTTGAAAATCAATCCCATTTCGTTTGCAAATTTCATAACGGTGGTGACCATCAAATAACACAAAAGCTGCATCATTCGGGTTTTCACTGGTTGGATTAATCACTCCTTGGGTAGTATCCCAAATCAACAGTGGTGTTCTACAACCATTTGCAATGATACTTTCTTCTAATGAACTAAACTCATCGTTATTTAAAGGAGGTATAAAATCCTTTAATTCTGCTAAAATAATGAGGTTGTTCTTAATATTTTCAGAGCTTATTAGCTTATTATTCTTTAAGGTATTAGCGGTGCTTAACGCTAATTGTTTTTTAAAATCAATCCCTTTCATGGCTTCTATTGGTTAATCACTTGTAAATACTCAACATACTCATCACAAAAATCTTTATAACATTTATAGGCTTCAGACGAACTGTTGATTGTTCCTAATGTTGCCTGGAGTGCCTGAGATTTTTGAAAATCTATCAAGTGTCTAATTTCTGTTTTAAATACCCTACAACTGTCTTTCATACTGTTTCTTACTGCTTCTTTAAAACCATCGTGAACAGTGTTTTTCTTTACCATCGTGAAAACAATACCATCCAAAGTCAAATCACGGTTAGTGTGCGTTTTTACTTCACTAATACGATTTAAAAGAGAATTTAATCCTTTCAAAGAAGACGATTCTGGCAACATTGTAATTAAAGTTGCGTTGGAAGCATTCAAGGCAGAAACCGTAAGTTTACTTAAACTTGGTGGGCAATCAATCAAAACATAATCGAAAGATTCTAACAATGGTTCAATCTTGTGTTTTAACCTAACGTCCCCTCCTACTTTAGATAATAAATCTACTTCCGATTCAGCCAATGAAATATCTGAAGGTGCAAGCCATAAATTATCCAAAATCTCGACAACTGGCAAAGGCAAATTCGTAAACAAACAATCTGCTACTTGTACTTCTGGATTTTCTACGCCTAATATTTGTGATAAATTTCCTTGTGGATCGAAATCAACTAATAAAACCTTAAAACCTTTGCTGACTAACGATTCCCCCAAACAAGCCGTTGTGGTGGTTTTACCAACACCTCCTTTATGATTTACTACCGAAATTACTCTTGCATGCTGATACAAATATTCGCTGTAGCCGTATTTCTTTAAGATGGGTTCTAATTTAAGTAAATCATCTTCGCTTAGTTTACGAGAACCATTCGAATTAAATACCAAATCTAATTTTCGTTTTGGCAATCCAGCTTCATCATTAAGTCCATTGACGTTTAAAGAAGGATTATGTCTGAAAAAATTACTGATTTTCTCTAAGGTTAAATTCGTTTTCATATTTTATCTCACAATGGTTGTATATATTTTTATATTAATGGTTCAATATTTTATATCCTAATAATAGGATAAGCCTAATTTGGTCGCTTGAGCCTTATACTTTTTCTGAATTTCTTTAAATACTTCAATGTCTTTAAATGATTCCAGTGTGGTAATAACTATGGTTTCAAAACCTGTATTTTCTCTAAAGAAAGCTAAAAAGGTTTCCTTGCTAATTTCGGTTCCTACTTTGGTTAAGTAATTATCATAATAAATAGAAGAATACAACGAACCAGCCAAGACATCCAAAACCCTTTTATAAATCGTTAGATGGTCATTTAAAATTTTATCAACCTCTCTCCTTTTCTCTTGATAAACCTCTTCTAAAAACTCTTTTTGTAATTGCTTTTGCTGTTCGATATGAAGTTTTTCATCGTTATTTTTCTTCAACATCGCTTTCACCACTTTTTTCTCTTCTTCTACTTGTAGATGTCTATCCACCAACTGGCTTGAAGAAATGATTTTACTTAGATATGCTGGTACATTTTTAATCTTATTTTTATCTTTTTTAATTTCAGACAAAACGTACTCCACTCCTAACTCCACTTGCAAAACTGGATATTTTTCCAGCCATTCGCTTATAGTTGCTTTAGAAATTGACCAAGCATTTAATTTTTCAAATAACTTTTCCTCAATTGCCTCAAAAGCTGATGGGTTTGTAATTGTTTCAATTACTTCAAAAGGCGCATCATCTAAAATAGAAACGATGTTCCTATCATCAATCTCTAGTTGTTGTGAGGATTTTATAATATTTTTCTCAATTTTAAACTGCAATGAAACTACTTTTTTTCCATCCTTTACTTCTTTGAATGTAAAAATCAAATCGGAGTTTTTGATTAATTCTTCTTGCGCTTTTATAATTACTTTTTGCTTGAAAAGTCCGTACATCTCGTACTTATTTTCCAAGTTGAACATTTTCCTCATTTCATTAACTGTAAATTGAAACTTCCCAAAACGTTCAAATTCTTTGCAAAAACCATAGAAACGAATAGCGTAAATGCTATCCATCGACACAAGATTCCTTACATCTATATAAGTAAAGTTCTTTTTAAGTTGTAGTAGGTAATTACTCAACATCGGCGGGAATAAAAAACTGAATGCTCCCTCCTTTTTATGATATTCAATCTGTGAAAGAATATTGGCAACTTTCCAACTATTTTCATCTTCTAAGTAAATCTCTTTCTTCATTAACTTTCGAGATTCCTTTTCAAGAAGATTATATAAATAATCGCTTGTTTTCGCTTTTAGAAACTGAGATACTTCCGATACCTTTACTTTTGTCACAGAAAAGCCTTCTGCAGTTTGCTTAGTGTTCAATACTAGAAAATAAAATATTTTCATTTGAAAGGCAGTCAAATCAAATTTTGCATTGAGAAGAGGGTTTCCCAAAACAATCATATAAGAACTGCTCGATATTTTTTCAAGTGCATCAATGCCCTTTTTATCAACAAGACTTTCTTTATTGTTATCTATTTTCATGCCTGCAATAAGATTATGAATAATTGCATTTCAACACTTTCCAAATGATTCAAATATGTATCAAATGTACAAATTTTTTTGAGCACTACAAGGAAAAGGGATTCAATTTTGTATCAGAGCACATTTATTTTTGAAATGACATCATTTACTGAGTCAAAACAACACTCTAAAAGTTATACGTAACACTTCAAAAGTTATCTTATGACACTCTAAAAGTTATTTTTAAGCACTTTAAAAGTTATATTAAACACTCCAAAGGTTATAAAAGACACTTTAAAAGTTACAATAAAGCATATAATCAACTGATTTTCAAAAGATTACAACAGAGGAAATATTAGAAAATAAAAAAGAAATAAAAAGAAATATCTTCAAATGCTATTTTGTTGATTTATATGTGGTTAGAATAAGAAATTTTGAATATTATTAAAATAATTTAAAAATAAATACCTCATTTATTCTAATACGATACCATACGTTGACCAAAAACATTAAGAGCAAGTAAAGACACTCTAAAAGTTATGCTTATTTCAAAGATTGTATTTATTGAAACGGTTTTGTAGCATTCGAGCACTCAAAAAGATATAGATAAATATATCGAATAACTTTTTAGCCATTATTGGAAATTTAATTTAGCTCAAACACTCTAAAAGTTATAGTTGTTACAAAAAGAGCAAAGTATCATTGTGAGCTTTTGGTCTTTTTGTAGAGATTTCAAACACTCTAAAAGTTATAATAGAAGCAATATTAAGAGTCCGTAATACATCCATAATATTGCTATAATTTTATAGCACGCTAAAAGTTATAGTATGAATTTTTAATACCAAAGTATCATAATGAGCCTTTGGTTATTTGAATTAAATTAGCCAAAACCAACTTGCGAACACTCTAAAAGTTATATTATAAACAGCAAAGTATCACAATGAGCTTTTGATTTGCTTTATGTTTTTACAAGGTTTTTTTATTTTTTTCATGAAAGAGAAAGACACTCTAAAAGTTATATTACAAATAGCAAAGTATCATAATGAGCTTTTGATTGTTTATTGCCTAAAACTGCCTTTTGAACGCCGTAATCGTTTGCTAGTCAAAAATACTTTCCAGATTTTCTTTAATCAACAAGCTAAATCTTCTTGTAATAATGAATGTTGGTTTGATAAGATTTTACATAAAATTATTATTGTTACAAAATGTAATAATAATTGCACTTATGTTATTGTATTTATGAATATTACTTGTAAATTTGTTTCGAATTAGATGAAACACTTAATTTTTATTAGGAATAATCAATACCTAATAATCAATTTATAAAGACAAAATAGGGTGTAGAAAATATAAACTCAAACCATTTATTAAGATGGATTGTGGTAGAATTTTTATGCTAAAATCTTGTAAAGTTCTATATGTCAGCTAAATACAATTATATGTTCTCTAAATAAAGGATAGACGATTTAATAATCAAAATAATGTTTTCAAAAAGTAAGTTTTCGATAATAATAGTGTTATGCTCGCTATTATCTTTTATCAAGTTACAGGCACAAACTGCTAAAATAAATGTATTGGTTTTCAGTAAAACCACAGCATTTAGGCATCAGTCCATTGACGCTGGAAAAACGGCTTTAGCCAAAATGGCGAAAGAGAAAGGTTTTGGTGTGAGTTTTACAGAAGATGCTGAAAACTTCAATGAGCTCAATCTTAAAAAATACAATGCTGTGGTATTCCTCAACACAACTGGTGATGTATTGAACAACGAACAACAAAGTACTTTTGAGCGATACATTCAAGCGGGTGGGGGATACGTCGGGATTCACGCTGCAACAGATTGTGAATACGATTGGTCTTGGTATGGAAAATTGGCTGGAGCGTTTTTCTTAGACCATCCATCTACGCCTAGTAATGTACAAAAAGGCAAGTATTTTATTACTCAAAAAAATGAATTCACAACAGGAATGCCTGAGGAATTTGAGCGTACAGATGAGTTTTATAGTTTTAAAGACATTTCTCCGAAAATCAATGTAGTCTTAAAAATTGATGAAAAAAGCTATGTTGGAGGAAAAAATGGCGATAATCATCCAATGAGTTGGTATCAAGCATTTGATGGTGGTCGTTCATTCTATACGGCAATGGGACATACCAATGAAACATTTTCAGAACCACTGTTCCTAAATCATCTTTGGGCAGGTATTAAATATGCTACGGGACTGTCAGCAGTAGGAGGGGAAATGCCTAAAAATGTGGACTTTAGCAAAGCAAGACCAGAAGAAAATCGTTTTACAAAAGTAGTTTTAGAAGAGAAATTGGATGAACCAATGGAGCTAACTGTACTCAACGATGGGAGAGTATTGTTTATTCAGCGAAAAGGAGAAGTTCGTTTGTATAATATCAAAACGAAAGAATTGAAAACCATTGCTAAAATTCCTGTTAACCTTAAATATGTCAGTAAAGAAGGGAAAGTATCAATAGCAGAAGATGGACTATTAGGACTCAATAAAGACCCAAATTTTGCCCAAAATCACTGGATTTATTTATATTATTCAACTCCAGAAGCATCTAAAAATATCTTGACAAGATATGAACTCAAAGGAGATGAATTAGTCCTTGATTCTAAAAAAGTATTATTAGAAATACCTACTCAGCGTGAAGAATGTTGCCACACAGGAGGTTCTATCGCTTGGGACAAAGTTGGAAATTTATTTTTATCGACAGGCGATAATACTAACCCACATGGCTCAAATGGTTATAGCCCAAGTGATGAACAAGAAGGAAGAAGTGCTTGGGATGCACAAAAGTCATCTGCAAATACAAACGATTTGAGAGGTAAAATCATCAGAATTAAACCACAAGCCGATGGAAGCTATACGATTCCTGAAGGAAACTTATTCCCGAAAGGTACGCCGAATACTCGTCCAGAAATTTATACGATGGGACATCGCAATCCCTTCCGTATTTCTGTTGACTCAAAAACTGGTTACGTATATTGGGGAGAGGTAGGTCCAGATGCTTCAAAACCAACAGAAAATAGAGGCCCAGTAGGATATGATGAAGTAGGACAAGCCCGTAAAGCAGGGAATTTTGGTTGGCCACATTTTGTAGGCGATAATCAAGCTTATTATAAATATGATTTTTCCAATAAGAAGTCTTTAGAGCAGTGGGATGCGAATGCTCCAACGAATACCTCCCCCAATAACACGGGCTTAAAAGTGCTTCCGCCAGCACAGAAAGCATTTATTTGGTATCCTTACGGATTGTCCAAAGAATTCCCTTTGGTAGGAAATGGTGGTAGAAATGCGATGGCTGGGCCAGTATTTTATTCGGATGAATTTAAAAATGCTACTCGTGCTTTTCCGAAATATTATAATGGAAAATTCTTAGCGTATGAATGGATGCGAGGCTGGATTATGGCAGTAAAGATGGATAAAGATGGCAATTTTGAGTCAATGGAGCGTTTTATGCCAAGTTATAAGTTCAGTAATCCAATGGATATGGAATTTGCCGAAAATGGAGATTTATATATGTTAGAATACGGTTCTGGATGGTTTACTGCCAATGATGATGCCCGTTTAATTCGAATAGAATACAATGGAGGAAATCGTAAACCACAAATTCAAATGGTGGCGAATCAGATGGGAGGAGCCGTTCCGTTCAATTTAAAACTTAGCTCAAAAGGTACGGTTGATGCCGATGGAGATATTTTGAAATATACTTGGAAAATTACGTCAAAAAATGGCTTTAGTAAGATTGTCAACACGCCAGAAGCGAATCTAATACTCAGTAAAATAGGCGTTTACAAAGCTACGCTAACAGTAAATGATGGCAAAGGAGCATCGAATAGCCAGTCTATGGAAATTGCAGTTGGAAATGAACCGCCAGTATTGAGTTTGGAAATGCCAAAAAGCAATAAGACTTTTTTTGTGCCGAATCAATCGTTCAACTACGAAATTAAAGTAAAAGACAAAGAAGACGGCACATTAGGAAAAGGCATCAATGAAGAGCAAGTAGCGGTAAATATCGACTATTTATCAGAAGGTTACGATAAAATCCAAATTGCCCAAGGACACCGTTCGGCAGATGCCAATGCTCTTTTTGCCACAGGGAAAAAACTGATGGATGGAAGTGACTGTGCCGCTTGCCATAGCAAAGAAAAAAAATCTATCGGACCAAGCTATAAAGAAGTAGCAAGCAAATACAAAGGTGATGGCTCAGCCTTGGAAAGACTGACGAAAAAAGTAATTTCAGGAGGAAGTGGTGTTTGGGGCGAAACTGCGATGGCTGGGCATCCACAGCTTTCTGCTAATGATGCGGCTGAAATGGTGAAGTATATTTTAAATCTTTCCAATGAAAAACCGAAGGAAAAGTCTTTACCAGTAAAAGGAAAATTTGATACTAAAATTCCATCAGGAGATAAAGGGAAAGGGGTATTTATCGTAAGAGCTTCTTATGAAGACCAAGGAGCGAATAATCTTCCTTCTTTGAAATCAGAGCAATCATTCATACTAAGAAATGCTAAAGTAGATGTACATAGTTTTGATGAGTATGATAACATCAATAAAATGGCATTTAGTGGAAGAAATTTATTAATGCCTGCAAAATCTGGAGCAAGTGCGAGAATCAAACAGGTTGATTTGAATGGAATTACAGAACTTCAGATTTTTGCTTCGGCACAGAAAGCTCAGTTAAATGCGGCAGGCGGAAAAATAGAATTGCACATGGATAGTCCAAACGGGAAATTAATAGGTGAAACAGCCTTTTTGGAAGCTTCAGATAAATCAATGTTTGGAGCGGCACCGTTAAGTATTCCAGTAAAATTACCAGAAACTGTTACAAATAAGCTTCATGATTTATACTTGGTTTTTGTCAATCCAAAATCAGAAGGTCAAACATTAATGGTGGTAACGAGTGTAGAATTTAAGCTCAAAACCGAATAATAAGGTCTTATAATTCAAAAGAGTACAACAATTTTTTTAATCAAATTCACAATTAAACAATCAATTCACATGAAAAAAGCAAGCATTCTTCTATTTGTGTTATTATTAGGTGTAGTAATCAATGGATTTTCACAGACAACGACACCAGCGCCGACTAAAGATTTTTTTGTAGGAAAATGGGAAATTACCATTTTCGGAACACCCAATGGAGATAGTAAAATGGTTACTGTACTTGTACGCAAAGACGGAAAACTGACGGGTGAATTAAAAGACGCAGCTGATGCCACAAAGCCTGCTATTCCGATTACATCTATTGATGAGAAAGATGGTGAAATCGAAATCGCTTTTTCAGCTTCTGGTTATGATGTAACCTTGCCATTGAAAAAAGAAAATGACGATAACCTAAAAGGTCAGTTAATGGGAATGTTTGATGCAAAAGCAGTAAGGATTAAAGACAAATAGTGTTTTAAATAAAAGGAGGGAAATATTTCCCTCCTTTATTTTTACTGTTCAAAAAAGCATTTCAATTTAATTCAAAACTATGATTTATCCTTAAATCTATACAAGTAAGGAGCTTTGTTGGCTGCACCAGTGTATTTCTTTTCAAGTCTTTCTAAAATATTCATATCCAGCATTTTACGCTGAAAACTGTCTCTACGAAGCTCTTTCCCTAAAATTGTTTCATACAGTTTTTGAAGCTCCTGCATCGTAAAGGTTTCTGGAAGCAAATCAAAGCCAACCAATTTATAGTCAAGCATCATTCTAAGTGTTTCTAATCCTTTTTGAATGATTTTCTCATGATCCATTGCTAAAACGGGCAAGTCATTTACATTAAACCATTCAAAGGCATCATCATAAAATTCATACACTTTAGGCTTTACTTTAGAGTATTCTACCAAAGCATAATAGCCCATCGAAATTACTCTGCCTGCCAACCAATTTATACGAGTATCTTCATGATGTTCCGATGGAATTAAATTTAAAATGAAATTTCTTGAGACTCTGTTTACATCACCAAAAATGCCAAATTGTTCGAGGTGAATATTCGTCAATCCTGTTCTATCTTTGAGCATTCTATCTAAAGCCTCATCCACGCCTTCCGACTGTTGAATAAATCCCCCTGGTAGCACCCAGCAACCATCTAAGTTTTTAATTTTTACGAGTAAAACTTTTAGCTCATTGTTGTGAAAACCGAATATTACACAATCGATGGCAATATGTTTTATGTAGTTATCAAACACATTCAGTGCTGTTTCTGCGGCATCCATTTATAAGTAGTTTATGTTTTGTTGATTCAATTTTAATTAAGTATTGGGCGAATATACTACAAATTTACTCAAATTTTATATTGTTACAAAATGCAATAATAATTGTACTAATTTTATTGTATGTTTAAATATTCCATTTATATTTGTCCTACAAATAAGGACAGTATAAAGAAATAAAACCCAATTTATTTTTAAATTAAAAATAGCCGATAATGCTGAAACATTATCGGCTACAGATTACTCATGCTAATTTTCGAGAAGAGCAAGATATTTAATAATTGATATGAAAAAATGGACATTGCTTGTTTTAGGAGTACTTCTAATAACATTTGCTTTTAAACCATCGAAGGAACAGCCTTCAAAATGGTTGATTTCTTACGATTTCAATCCGACAAAATTCAAAAATCCAACGCAGGAATTTGGCCCGATGGCTCGTTGGTGGTGGCCTGGGAATGATGTAAATGCCACAGAATTACAAAGAGAAATTAATCTTTTTGCGGATAATGCTTTTGCAGGAGTAGAGATACAAACGCTAAAATTAGGCATGCCTATTACGGCAGAGAATCGTGATAAAATATTAAGTTGGGATACGCCTCAATATTACGAAAATGTGAAAGCAGTGATGGAGGAAGCTCGTAAAAGAGGGCTTATCATCGACATGACTAATGGAAGTGGTTGGCCAGCAGGAAGTTCTATTTTGGAAGGAGATGATGGTTTTAGAAACCTTAGATTTAATGCCATAACCGTAGAAGGAGGGAAGCCTTTAACAGTAGCTTTGCCCAAAGTGCCGAGTAAAATAGGTAGCTCTATTTTACAAGCTGTGGTAGCCTCTAAAATAGTAGGAGGGAAGGAAAACGCTTCACTTAAGACAATACCTTTAGATATTAATTCCAGTATCATTCTTACTAACAAAGTGGTAAATGATTCGTTAAAGCTTTCATTACCTGATGGTTATTGGAAAATAATTGCTTATTGGAGTTTGCCAAGTGGTGAAACACCGATGGCATCAGAGCCAAAACAAGGTTATGTGGTTGACCATTTCAATTCTGAAAAAGTACTCAAATTATACAATCATCTTTTTGGCGAACGCACAGGCTTAAAACCTTATTTCGGTAATCCAATGCGAGCGATTTTTAATGATAGTTATGAATTTAAAGCGGATAGACATTACGCTGCTGATTTTATAGATTGGTTCAAAAAACATAGAGGCTACGACTCAACGCCTTACTTGGCGGCAAATATGCAAAAAGGGTACAATTATGTTTCTTTTATGAATCCGAATGCTCCGAAAGATTTCACTTTTGATGCTGAAATAGATACCAGAATTCGCCACGATTATGACCTTACTTTAAGTGAATTGTTAGGAGAACATTTCTTGAAAACGAGTAAGAACTTTATGGAAAAACAAGGGCTGTTGCATCGTACTCAAACGTATGGCTTGAATATGGATATGATGTCAATTGCTGGTTTAGCATCTATTCCCGAAATGGAAAGTATGTTGGCTTCTGAGGCAAATATGAAAATTGTTTCTTCGGGAGCTCATTTGTATAATCGTCCATTGGTTTCGTCGGAATCTGTGGTTTTTGCCAACAGAGCTTATATGACAACGCCACAAAAAACACGTTTGGCGGTTGATAAATTGTTTGCAGCAGGAGCAAATCAAATTATTTATCATGGAATTCCTTATCGTTATTTTCAAAAAGATTTTGCCAAAGAAGGTTGGTATCCTTTCTCAAGTGCTGCATTGGGTACGGTTAATTTCTCGTCAAATTATGGAGAAAGTGATATTTTCTGGAAATACCAAAAAGACCTTAACCAGTACATTCAACGCACGCAATATGCTTTGCGTGCTGGAAAAGCCAAGACGGATGTTTTGATTTATTTTCCCTACATGAATGTCGATAAAATGCCTGAAAATCCTGAGGAAATTATGACAATGGGTGAAATGCTTGGTATTGAACCTCCATTGACAAAAGCCAAAGAACAAGTAGATGAAAAAAGTAAATGGGCTGAAAAAACGTGGGAACTTATCAATCAACTCGAAGCCAAAGGCATTACTTGGGAATGGGTAAATGATAAATCTATTCAAGAAGCGAAACTTACGAACGATAAACAAATCAATATCAGAGGCAATATTTATCAGGCACTTATCTTGTCAGATAATTCAACGATTGAAATGCAATCTGCTCAACAAATTGCCAAATTGGCGAGTCAAGGAATGAAATTTTTGAATTCAGGAAATTTACCCAAAAGGCAACCATCTTTTCTGAATTGGGAAGAAAATGATAAGAAAGTAGCAACACTTTTAAAATCAGCGATTCAACAGAAAAATAGTACTCAAATTACTGAAAAAGAACAAGTTGATACTTGGATTGCTACCTTAAAACAGACCGTGAAATTCAATGATTCGTATCATTTTAATCGCCAAATTCAAAGAGAAATGAGCGATGGAAGTCGTATTCAATTTATCTGGAATAAAAGCGATTCTTGGCAAACGATTTCATTGTCTTTGGACAAAAAATATACAGGAAGTTATTGGCTGAATGCAGAAGATGGAGCCATTACTCAAAATACTAATCAGTCGAAAATAAGCTACAAAATTCCGCCTTATAGTTCAGTGATTTTATATGCTTCGATAAATCCTATCGCTGATAAATCATTGCTTTCAAAAGCTCCAATCAATCCAACGAATGCCAAAATGCTTTTGACGATTGACAAATGGTCAATTCAAGCAGATACTTTAAAAGTAAGTAACAGTAATTTATTCGACTGGAAAACCAATGACGCTTTTAAACATCTCGGCATTGGAGCAATTTATAAAAGCTCATTTGAAATGAATGAGATTGATTCAAAAACGCATTATTTTCTTGATTTGGACAAAGTGTATCACACCGCAGAAGTATTCATTAACGGAAAATTTGCAGGTAAAAGAATCAATGCTCCTTATACTTTGGCAGTAGATAAGTATTTGCAAAGAGGAGTTAATCAGATAGAAGTTAGAGTATTGCCAACTTTATTGAATCATTTTATTGGTGAAGCTGTAAAAGGTAATTCGCATTATAGACAATTCAAAAAAATGGATGGTCAATTGATGTCAAATGGTTTGGTGGGTACAGTTAAAATCTTAGAAGTAAAAGAATAAGCACATGAAAAAGACCCTGAAACAGATCCTTTGTTTGAGCATCATATTATTGGGAATTACGTTACAAGGAATCGCTAAACCAATTTTGTCAGGAAGAAAAATTTCTTTTGATGACCAATGGAAATTTAAAAAAGGCAAAGAAACGAATGCAAAAGAAGTAAAATTTAATGACTCAGATTGGCGAAAATTAGATTTACCGCATGATTGGAGTATTGAAGATTTGGTAGAAACGCCAAACGATAGTATCATAGGTCCCTTCTCTAAAAATGCAATTGGTAAAAATGCCACTGCTTTCACTGTGGGCGGAACGGCTTGGTACAGAAAACACTTTGTGTTAGACAAAACAAGTGCTGGAAAAAAGGTTTATATCCAATTTGATGGCGTTTATATGAATTCCGATGTTTGGATTAATGGGCATCATGTAGGCAATCACCCGAATGGCTATACTTCTTTTATTTATGAGCTGACGGCATTTTTGAATCCTGTGGGACAGGAAAATGTGATTGCCGTAGAAGTGAAAAATGAAGGAGATAATTCTCGTTGGTACTCAGGTTCAGGCATTTATCGTCATGTTTGGCTGAATATCGTTCATCCAACACATATTGAAAATTGGGGCGTTCAAATTGTTTCCAACAAGGTTTCTGAGCAATCGGCTGATATTCAAATTACTACAAACATCAATAATGCTCAAGAAAATCTAAGCTTAACAAGCGAACTATATGCAAGTACGGAAAAATTAGTGGCTACTAATACTGTGATTGTTTCGAACAAAAGTAAGATGGAGCAAAATATCATTTTGAAAAACCCTGCTTTGTGGAATATCGAAAATCCAATTTTGTATAAAGCAAAAGTGCTTTTGAAACAAAACGGCAAAGTGATTGATGAATATACACAACATTTTGGTATCAGGAATATTCACTTCGATGCTGAAACAGGCTTTACGCTGAATGGAAAAAATATAAAACTCAGGGGTGCTTGTATTCATCATGACAACGGTCCATTGGGAGCGATGGCGATAGATAGAGCGGAAGAGCGAAAAATTGAATTACTGAAAAAGAATGGCTACAATGCCGTGCGTTTTGCTCATAATCCCTATTCTGCGGAACTTTTAGATGCTTGCGATAGGTTGGGAATGTTGGTCATGAACGAGGCTTTTGATATGTGGAATATCAACAAAACGCCAGATGATTATGCCGATTATTTCAAAAATTGGTGGCAAAAAGATTTGACATCATGGATTCAAAAAGATTTTAATCATCCTTCGATAATTATGTGGAGTATCGGTAATGAAATCCCCGAAATAGTAGATAGTTTGGGCTATGAAACTTCACAGAAATTAGGTGATTTTGTGCGTACTTTGGATAACACAAGACCTGTTACAGCAGCAATTCCTTTCCATATTCCCTTGCTGAAAAGAAAAAAATGGGATGCGACAGCTCCTTCATTCGATGCGCTTGATGTTGGAGGCTATAATTATGGATTACAATATTACGAAAGCGACCACAAAAAATTTCCTAAAAGAGTAATGGTTGCCACAGAATATTTTCCACCAAAGGCATTAGAAAACTGGAATGCCGTAGAGAAAAACCCTTATGTCATTGGTACTTTTAGTTGGGCAGGCATAGATTATTTAGGCGAGGGAGGCATTGGCTTGGCAAGACTTAAAAGCAATACAGGTAAAAAAGGGGATGGTCTTATGGGCGAAGGTTTTGTCGAAACGTTTATGTCACCACAATGGCCAATATTTAATTCATATACAGGCGAATTAGATTTGATTGGCAACAAAAAATCAGCATCATATTACTTAGATGTTGTTTGGCGAAGAAGTAAAATAGAAATGTTGGTTCACCGTCCCATTCCAACAGGCTACAAAGAACAGACAGGGTTTTATGGTTTCCCAGATGAATTGAAATCTTGGACTTGGACGGGACATGAAAATGACTCGTTACAAGTAAGGGTTTTTACAAGAAGCTCAACCGTTAAATTAGAATTGAATGGTAAAGTAATCACCGAGCAAACAGTTCCTAAAGGTTCTATAACAGCAACATTTACAATTCCTTATGTAGCAGGTAAATTAGTGGCTCGTTGTTTTGAAGGCGATAAAGAAGTGGCTTCTGAAACAATCACAACAGCAGGAAAACCTTTTGCACTACGTTTAAAAGCCGATAGAGCAATTATCAAAGCGAATAAAAATGACCTTGCTTACATTAACGTAGAGATTGTAGATGAACAGGGCAATGTTGTTCCATCTGAAGATGAAGTATTAGTAAAGTACCAAATCGCAGGCAATGGAAGAATCATAGGCGTTGGCAATGGCAATCCAAGAGATATGTCGAGTTTCCAGAAACCAGAGAAAAAAGTATTCCAAGGAAAAGGATTAGTAATTGTTCGCCCAACACAAAAAGTGGGAGAAATTATCTTAAAAGTAGAAGCAGAAGGACTGAAAAGCAGTATTTTGAAAATTAAATCACAGTAAAATTTAGCTGAATTTTTTTTCATCAATTTTATTATTTCAGAAGAAACAAATTGACCTGAACAGATAAAACCCCTTTCCTTTGTGTTTGGGGTTTCTTTGTTTGCTCAAAATACGAGCGTATTATTTGCAAATGGCGGTTTTACTGATGAAAGTACTATTTTTCTTTGTGAAGCCTAGAATCTTGTTTTAACTTGCACATAAACGATTTATGTTTTTTCTTGAAATTATTAAAACTTGTATTCAGAATTACCAAATAACGAAACCGATTGGTGGAAACGCCTTCTTGATGGAGAACAAGAAGCACTGGGCTATTTTTACCAAAAATATGCTGACACGCTATTGAAGTACGGACTTTCGATTGTGTATAATCGAGATTTGGTAAAAGATGCTGTGCAAGAGCTTTTTGTTCAGGTTTGGAATCGAAGAAAAAATCTTTCTACGCCCAATTCCGTTAAATATTATCTTATCGTATCGCTCAGAAGAATTATTTTAAAAAGCGTTGTAAACGACCGAAAGCAGTCGGATACAAACCCAGAAGATGATTTTTTTGTGAATAATTATAGTCAAATCCCAGAATTAGATGCGCCAGATATTGATAATATGCTGAAAGTAGCCATTCGTTCGCTTCCGCCACGCCAGCAAGAAATCGTTTTCTTACGTTTTTTTGAAAACATGAGTTACGAAAGCATTGCAGAAGTAACAGGTTTAGACTATCAGATTTTGCGCAATACTTTACACAGAGCCATCAAAAGTTTAAGACATAACCTTTCGGATAAAATAGATTTGCTATTGCCAATGATGCTTTTGCTGTTCACTTGTTTGCTTCGCAATTAATTTATTTTTAAAAGGTTACAAAAACAATAAAGTACGTCTTTAACGATATAATCCTTAATTTAATCAACAGTTTTCCCATTTTGAAAATGAACTATTTAGCATTTGACATAGAAGATTTTATAATGGATGACTTTTTCCAAAAATGGGTAAAAACACCAGATGAACAAACGGAAGCGTTTTGGAGACAATGGCTTCTTGAACATCCTGAGAAAAAAGCTGTAGTAGCACAAGCGTCTAAATTCATTCAAAAAATTGATTTTAATGAAAAATGGACAGCCACAGAACGCTCAGAAATTTGGCATAATATTGCCATAAATCTGGAAAATGAAGCCATTGAAAATACAAATATCAAACCGCTTAAAAATTATTGGAATTGGTTGGCAGTTGCTTGTTCTTTGGTAATGATTACTGCTGTTAGTTTATATTTCTATCGTTTTAGAACCCAAGAAGTAACAACGAGTTTTGGAGAAATTAAGCAAATTACCCTCAACGATGGTTCTGTAGTTACGTTAAATGCAAATTCTTCTATCGTTTATAAAAATGGAATGTATGCCAATTCCAACCGTGAAGTTTGGGTAGAAGGCGATGTGATTTTTGAAGTAAGCAAACAAGTAGATAATGGCAATAAACTTCCTTTTATCGTTCATGCAGAGAATTTGAATGTAGAAGTATTAGGAACAATTTTTAGTGTTTCAAATCGCAGACATGAAAAGAATATTGTTTTGCAAGAAGGCTCAGTAAAAGTAACGGATGAAAAAGATGTTGCTAATACCGTTTTGTTGCGTCCAAATGAAAGCGTTAGTCAATCGCAAACAGCTTTGGTTAAGCAAGAAGTAGATGCGCTTTATGCCACTGCTTGGAAAAATAAAGTAATGTTGTTTAAACAAAAATCATTGGTAGAAATTGCCCAAATGATGAAAGATTTATACAATATTGATATGGTAATTGATAACCCCTCCTTAAAAAATGAAACTTTTACGGGTTCATTTCCAACGGATTCTGTAGATATATTTTTTGTAAAACTCCAAAAATTATATCCCGTTCAAATTACTAAAAATGGGAACAGTATTCACTTGAAATAAGATTAATCTTACCAATAAGCTATTAGCATTAAAAGTATAAATATATTTTGGGCTAATAAATTAGTAATGAATGGATTATAAATTACTTAGAATTATATTTTTACTGCTTTTTATGTATTTTCCTTTGTGTAATGAATCATTCGCACAAAGAAGTAAAGTACTGTCTAAATCTCCCCTTACGATTTCACTAGTGGAAGCCATTGATATTTTAGGCAAGCACTATAAAGTAATATTTGAGTATAACGATAAATTGTTAGCCAATAAAAAGGTTGAATTATCGGCACTTAATAAGTACAACAACCTTGAAAAAACACTTGATTTTATCATCAAACCCTATGGCTTTAAGTTTGATAAATTCAGTGAACAATCCTACCTGATTTTCGACCCAAACGCCAAAAAAGAAGTAAAAAACGTTTTGCCAGAAAAAAAAACGACAAGCCAATCTACAGGAGAAATCATCTTAAAAGGAAAAATAAATGACCCTGAATTAGGAGTCGGTTTGCAAGGCGTAAGTGTTGTTCTTAAAGGTACTTCCAAAGGTACACTTACAGATAGTGAGGGCAATTTTTCCATTAATATTCCCAAAAGTAATACCGTTTTATTGATTTCAAGCATCGGTTATTTAAAGGAAGAAGTCATTGTTAATCAACAAAATTTCATTCAAATAAGTCTTAAAATTGATAATAATCCGCTTTCCGAAGTAGTGGTAGTTGGCTATGGTATTCAAAAAAAGGAAAGTTTAACGAGTGCAATAGCTGTAGTTGGTCCAGAAATATTTAAAGATAGAGCCGTTAGTAATACCGCTTTGGAATTACAAGGTACTACTCCTGGCTTAACAATTACCAGAAACTCTTCCAGACCTGGAAACGAAGGGCTAAAAATCAGAATTAGAGGGGAATCTTCCATTACAGATGTTGACCCGCTGATTGTAGTGGATGGTGTTCCAACATTGGGTACTTGGGAGTTAAATCAACTAAATTCGGATGATATAGCTTCCATTAGTGTATTAAAAGATGCTTCTGCGGCAATTTATGGCGCAAGAGCAGCAGGTGGCGTTATTTTGATTAGTACCAAACGAGGCAAAGTTGGGAAAATGAAATTAAGTTATCATAGCAGTTTAAGAAGTTCTTCTTTGGCTAGAACTACGCCCATTGCTAATATGGCTGAATATGCAAAATTATTTTTAGAAGCTTCTGAGCAGGACGGCGTAGGTTATTACTGGATTTATGATAAAGAAAGCCTTGGAAAAATGCTTGTCGGCAAGCCATTTTTATGGAGAAATACTTCTTTGGGCTATGATTTAGCTTATGAAGACAATAATTGGATGAACGCTTTGTATGGAAAAGCATTTTCTCAACAGCATAATCTGAGCCTAAGTAATGCTTCAGACAAGTCAAATTATCGTATTTCTTTGGGTTATGCCAATAATAGAGGTTTATTAAAACCAGCCTACGATGGCGAAAAAAAGTATAATTTGCGGGTAAATTATGATTATGAACTCTCTAAAAAAATAAAAATAGAAACGGGGATTTCTTATGATAAAAGAGAAGTTTCTTCGCCCATTACTGGAGTAGGAGATGGCTGGTACGACCCACCGATTTTTCCAGTCTATAACTTTAAAGGCAATTGGTACGACAATTTTGGCTTTAGAAATCCTGTCGCAAAAACGACCGAAAGTGGTAGAATCACCACTACAGATGATATTATTCGTTTAAATCTTAAACTTTCAGCAAAGCTTTCTAAAGTATTGACTTTCAGTACTCAACTTTCTAACGTAAATCTGAGAGGTTGGAAAAAACAATATTATCAAACCTACCAGCTTTACAATTGGGTTGGCGATAGAATCACCAGTGTTCAAAATCCTGACCCAACTATCCAAGAAGATGTGTATAATACCAACTATCAAAATTATGGTGGATTCCTAGATTATAAAAAGGCATTTGCCAACCAACATTCATTAGCTGTGATGCTTGGCACGACCACTGAAATTAACGAAAATAAATACCTATCTGGTAGAAGAATACGCTTACTTTATCCGGGTTTATATGATTTGAATACTGCCGACCCAACAAATGCGAGTAACGCAGGCGGTTCTAATCATTGGGGTTTATTTTCTTTTGTGAGTCGTATTAATTACGATTATCAAGAAAAATATCTTTTAGAATTAACAGGTAGGAGGGATGGCTCTTCTCGTTTCGCTAGTGATTTCAGATGGTCGAATTTTGGAGGAATTTCTGCTGGTTGGATAATTTCCAAAGAGAAATTTATGGAAGAAAATCCTGCTATCAGCGAACTAAAAATTAGGGCTGGCTATGGAGAAAAAGGGGGACAATCGGGCATCGGGCTTTACGATTACTTATCCATTATCAATTCAGGGACTACAATTTTTGGTTACCCTTATACGATTCAACCAACAGCTTATTTGTCGGGAATGACTAGCAATACCAGAACTTGGGAGCGCATAGGCATTGCCAATATTGGCTTTGATTTCGGGATGATAAACAATAAACTAATCGGTACTTTCGATTATTTTCTGAAAAGAAATAACGGAATGCTAATTGATGTTACTTATCCAGAATTATTGGGAACGAACGCCCCTAAAACCAATAATGGCATTTTGTCGATTAAAGGTTGGGAGTTTCAAGTCAACTGGAAAGATAAAATCAGAGATTTTGCCTATAATTTGTCTTTTAATTTGAGTAATAATCAAAATAAATTGATTGCGATGGAAGGCAAAAACTCATGGAATACAGGCATTGTTCCACAGATTCAAGGTTATCCCTTGAATGCTATTTTTGTCTATAAAACAGAAGGATATTTTCAGTCTCAAGAAGAAGTAGATGCTTATTATGCTAGATTGACTGCCACCAATTCTGGCGAACTTCCAATGGTGGGTACGCAAAAATTACGAGCTGGTGATTTGAAAAAAGCTGATTTAGATGGAAATGGCTACATTAGTGCCACTGGGAATCCTAATCAAGGGAACGGATTAACTGGCGACCTTCAATATATTGGCGATAATGCGCCACATTATACTTTTGGTTTCAATTTTGGCTTTACTTACAAAGGCTTTGATTTTACTTCCATGTTTCAAGGTGTAGGAAGCCAAAATATGTTGAGAAGTGGAAATCTAAATGCTCCTTTCAGAACGATTTATGTGAATCAAAACCCTAATTTTTTAGGAAACACTTGGACGGTCGATAATCCCAATGCCATGTATCCAAGGTTATCTTTAACCACACAAAGAAATGCTTGGAACTATAATTTCACTGATATTATGGTACAAAAACTGCGCTATGCTCGCTTGAAAAATATGGTATTGGGTTACTCTTTCTCGAATAAAATGGTAAAAAAAATTGGACTAGAAAAGTTCAGAATTTATGTAGCAGGCAATGATTTATGGGAATGGACGACGATTAAAGATGGTTTTGACCCTGAGTTTGGAGAAAATACCAATCAAACCTATCCATTTGCTAGAACTTGGGCAGTTGGCTTAGAACTGAATTTTTAATTTTTTAAGATGAAAAAGCAATTCTTTTTTTACGGGCTATTATTGATTGGAAGCTGTTTTGCTTGTAAAGACGAAGTATTAGATTTAGAACCGCTTGACCAAGCAACTGAAGCTATTTTCTTTAAAAATCCTGAACAATTTAAAGCCGCCACCAATGATTTTTATACTAAAATGATTTCGTGGCGAACCATTGATGACTCAAATATTTATGATTGGATGGATATTGGTTCAGACCTTACCTCAAGAGTAAATACTTATGGACAAGGTGGGGGAATAACTGGAGCGATAGATATTTACTGGCGGAATCCTTATAAATATATTCGTTCAAATAATATTTTGATTCAAAAAGGGCAAGTATATACTGGAAATAAAGACGAAATTAAACCATACTTGGCTGAAGCCTATTTTTTTCGGGCATGGCACCATTTCTTTCTGCTCAAACGCTTTGGTGGTGTGCCAATTCTTACAAAAGTACTTGATGTTGATTCGCCTGAATTATATTCAAAAAGGGCGACTAGGTATGAAGTAACCAAGCAAATTCTCTCAGACCTTGATTTAGCGATTCAAGACTTACCAACAGAGCAAAATATCGCAAACAACGATAAAGGTCATGTAAGTAAATGGGCTGCTATGGCTTTTAAAGCAAGGGTTTTTCTCTACGAAGCAACTTGGGAAAAGTATGTGGGCGAAAGTACAGATTTTGAGAAAAATCAAAAGAAAGAAGATAAAAGCAGACAATATTTAGAGGAAGCAGTCAGTCTGACAAAGACAGTTATGGAGCAAGGAGGTTATGAGCTTTGGGACAAATTGGGTGACGAAAGTTATTTTTACCTATTTACTTTAGACGATGCCCTTTCAAATCCATTAGGTTTTACCAAGGCTTCTAACAAAGAATTTATCTTGAAAAGTAATTATGATTTTACTTTTTACAGAGCACAAATGAACATTAGTCATACCGTTACGGGGCATTTAGCGCCGAGCCGAAAAATGATGGATATGTATTTATGCAAAGATGGATTACCGCCTTCAGAATCTACCGTTTTTAAAGGATATGCAAAAATGACGGATGAATTTGATAACAGAGATAACCGCTTAAACAATTTTGTGTATAGACCTTTAAAGAGATATTGGGGCTACGGGAAAAGTACAAGGGGAGGGGGCGCCAATTATGGACAAGATTTTCCTTCGACAATTTTACCTGCTATCGCTATTTTAAATGCCAGTACATCTGGTGGTTATGGAAATCGTAAGTTTTTATCTGAGCATCGCTTGCGAGAAGATAATCAAGAATCCTATGATTATCCACAAATCAGATTGGCAGAAGTATATTTGATTTATGCTGAAGCTTTGTATGAAAGAGATGGATTTATTTCGGATGAAAACCTGAATATTTCTATCAATAAAATTAGGAATAGGGCAGGAGTAGCTCCTTTGACGAATGCCTTGATGGCGACTCATCCGAAACTAAATATGTTAGGCGAAATTCGCAGAGAAAGAGCCTTAGAGTTATTTGGAGAAAACTTCCGTTTCGATGATTTAAAACGTTGGAATATTGCCGAACAAGAGTTGAACCAAGCAATTTTGGGTGCAAGAGTAATCGGCACAGAATATGAAACGTATATTTATAACGGAAAGCCCATTTATACACCTTCTGCTTACACTACTTTTGGGATGGATGCCCAAACGGGAGCAATTGTTTTAGACCCAGCTAGTAATCGTAAGTTTTCAAAGAAGAACTATTTATCGCCGATTCCGCTGAACCAAATAATTCTTAATCCTAATCTAAAGCAAAACCCAGGTTGGTGATTTTTTAGGATAAGCCTATAAAAAACAAGCCCATACGAAAATCGTATGAGCTGTCTGTACAAACAAATGTATAGATGTTACAATCCGTCATTATACATGAGTACTTGTATTTGTTCGTTGGATTGATGAGGTTTCATTATTTTATGACTTTTACCGTACAATACTTATTGCCAGCAACAATTTTCAATAGATACACGCCAGCACTTAACTGATTAGTTTGGAATGTAAATCGTTCAGTATCATTCGGTTTTTCTAGTGTTTGGTTGAAAACTTCAGTACCATTAAGGTTAAACAAGGTAATTGTTGTTGCCAAGCCTTGTGTTCCTCTAATGTCAACTTCCGCTCTATCTCCCGTAATCGGATTGCCTAACATTGTGGCTTCTAAAACAGCAGATGATTCTTCGTCAACTACCGCCATTCTAGCATTTGCAAGGGCTGTAGGTTCTGTTCCATAAATCAATTGTCCTTGATAATAAACCGTTACTTTATCGTTCAGAGCCATTTGCTTATTGCTGTTATACGAATAATCGTCGGCTAAATTGAAATTCGACCAATCTGTTTTGGTGATTCTATACTGAATATTACCCGTAGAACTTGAAGGATAAAAAGTGCCCAAATTTGTTTTTACGCCTAGTTCCAAATAGGTATTCGCACCTGTTTTAGCAGGATTTAATGTTACAAACTGATATTCAATGTTTGCATTTCCCAAAGCGGCATAATCCAAGTAATAATTCAGCGAAGGCGTTCCTTCTTTGGTAAACCAGTATCTTACTTTCACATCGCCATAATTGATAGCAACATTTCCTTCATTATTGATTTTCAGATAAGTACTGATGGTGTTACTTGTGGTCTGATTCGTCTTTGTTTCAGTATAAACTTTTAAATTCACCAATGGAGTAACCGTTGCAGGTTCAACTCCCCAAACCAATACGCCATTACGATACATTGTGATGTGTTCGTTATAAGCATAAGTACTTGAATTGCTGTGCGAATAATCGTCGGCTTCACTTAAACTTGTCCAATTGGTATTCGCTAATCTCGACTGAATTACTCCTGAATTTGCACCAGCCAATAAATTTCCCGTAGTCGATTCAAAGCCATACTCAACATAACCATAAGCACCATTTCTTGGATTTGGCAAAGCAACATATTTCATTTTTACTTTGCTGTTTCCTAGTTCGGCATAATCTACCCAAGTACTGATTCCTGCATAATTTTCTGCTGTCAACCAATATCTAATTGTCAATTCATTATAAGGAATTGTGGTTGAACTTTCATTGAAAATCACAAGATTTGGCTTGATTTGGTTGTTCGTCAAATTATTATCACCGTCTTGATATTTTACTTTCAAGGTTGAGATAACTGTTAGGGTTTTACTGATAGAATCCGCAGGAAGATACATTTCATTTCCAGTTTGTGAAGCCGTAATTAAACAAGTACCTGTTCCAACTAAATGAATTTTTCCATCAATAATCGTAGCAACAACGGGGTTTGAGCTTGAATATGAAACTGTCAAATTTGAACTAGCTACTGCCCCAGCATCAAAATCAGCATCGCCTAAAATCTTATTCGGAATATTGGCGAAAGTAATGTTTTGGGATTTCTTTAAAACCGTTAAATTTTGAACTACCGTCGGTGCAGGTAAATACATCGCATTTCCAGTTTGTGAAGCTGTTATCGTACTTGTTCCTGCACCAATAATATGTACTTTGCCATTTACAATTGTTGCAACATCAGGATTTGAACTTGTATAAGAAACCGCCAAACTTGAACTAGAAGTAGCTTCGGCATCGAAATCGGCATCGCCCACATATTTATCTGATAATGAATTGAAAGTAATATTCTGTACAATCTTTAAAACCGTCAGCGTTTGAGAAACTTCTGGGGCAGGAAGATAAATCGTATTTCCAGCTTGTGTAGCCTTAATCGTGGTTGTTCCTGCACCAACAATGTGTACTTTGCCATTTATAATTGTGGCTACTGTAGAATCAGCACTAGTGTATAAAACAGCCAAACCAGATGTTGCTGTAGCAGGTGAAAAATCAGCATCGCCAATGGTTTTTGTTTCGATTTCGGCAAAAGTAATTGTCTGATTTTTTTTCACAACAGTTAATACTTGCGTTTGTGTAGGAGCTGGTCTGTAATCAGTATTGCCAGCTTGCGAAGCCGTAATGGTTGTTGTGCCTGCACCAAGAATATGTACTTTTCCATCCACAATACTTGCCACTGAATTATCTGAACTGCTGTAAGTAATAGGAAGTCCAGAAGTAGCAGTAGCGGGAGAAAAATCAGCGTCACCCATTTCTTTTTGAACTACCGAATTCATCGCTATGGTTTGACTTAGTTTAGCACTTTCCACAATTTCAGTAGCACTTAATGCTCTGCTATAAATCTTGAATTCATCAATTGAACCTTTAAACATAGGGTCATTCCATTGAGATTTACCCAAGTAATTGAGGTTTGTACTTCCTATATTTGAAGGTTTGATAGTGATACTAGTACTGGTTGTCACTAAAGCACCATTAATATATAAACGACAAGTATTGCCTGATTGAGTAATGGCAAAATGCGTCCAAGTGTTAAGTGGAGTGGCAAAATTATAAGTAATGCCTTGTTCAGTTCCTCCGTTTTTAATAGCGTATCGTACAGAACCTGCAGTTCCAGTTTGAACCGAGAAAAACAGATATTTAGCTGTGCCTGTTCCAAAATCAAAAACACGCATCCAGTTGGCTAAAGCATCCATTTTTACCCATGACGATATGGTAAAATCAGACAAAGTACTCACGATGTTTGTTGGAAGCGTTGCATAAGCATTGGCTGTTCCATCCAGTTTAAGGGTTTGTCCGTATTTTCCAGTGCTACGACTTGCTGCACTCGCCAATGAACCATGATTTGCACCCCAATTGTCGATTAAACGTGTACCATGTGATTCATCAAACTTCAAATAGGTAATTTGTCCAACATTGGGTGTGGCTACTACTTCGTTGCTATTAGGATTTTCGCCCAAATTATCTACCGAAGAAACTACATAATAATAGCTATTTCCATTACTAACATTACTATCGGTAAATTTCGTACTTGTGCTAGTTCCAATCGTAGTAAAAGGACCACCAGAAGAATTGGAACGCTTAATTTTGTAACTAAAATCCTGAATAGCCTGCCATTCTATAATGTTTTTAGCATCACCAGATGCCACCATAACACCACTTACTGTGGTACTTTGAACGGTTAAAGTAAGTAAAATGTTACCCGTTGTACTACCATTAGAAGCGGTTAAAGTAATAGGGAAAATGCCATACTCTGTTGGTGTTCCAGTTATTACTCCAGTATTAGTATCAATACTTAAACCCGCAGGAAGTGCTGTAGCTGTAAAACTATTTGGAGATTTAATTCCTGTGATGGCATAAGTAAATGGTCGTCCAATCAATGTCGTATCAGCAATTGCACTGGTAATGACTACTGGCATGGTACGGTCATCTAATAACTGAATATCGTTACCTGTTCCACCGATATAAGTAATTCTGAAATTATAGCCACCCACGTTTACCAAAGCCATTTCTGGTAAATATTGGAATGTTCCTGTTATGGCATTTGTGCCTGTATTGTCCAGAATAGTTAAAGTTGAGCCTAAAGGCAATTCACCTGAAACAATATTATTGACCAATAATTTAGCTTGATTTAATTGAGCATTAGCAACAACAACTTTATCAGCAGTAACAGCTTGGTTATTGATGTCAACCTTGTAAACAGCATTGCTGTTTAAAGTAAGAAGTCCCGTTGTGGTAAAAGTACCAATTGTTCCGTCAGTTCCTGGTACAAATGTAGCTCCAGTACCAATTGTTACTGAATTTGTACTTTTTCCATTTCCACCCAATGAGCCGTTTTGGACAACAATTGGACTGTTGTATGTCCCTGTTGAACCACTGTTATTCAGTAGAAATGTTCCGTTTAATACAGTCGTTGTTCCTCCAAAAGTACTATTTCCAGAGAAAGTTAAAGTACCTGTTCCTACTTTTTCAACGGATAATGTTCCTGCTGCATTAGCGATTGTACCACTAAAGTTGGTATTTGTATTCAAAGCGCCAATTCTGATAATCGGAGTTCCAGCAACATTACAACGAATACCCCCTCTACCAGACAATGAACCGAATTCAAGCGCACCTGAGCTATACATAATTCTGTGACAATCTACACCAACTGCATCCAAAAGCCAAGCAGCGTTTGCACTGCCAGATTCTGGCACCATAAATGCCATTCGGTGATTTCCACTTCGTAATTTAGTGATGAATGTTCCTGTAAAACTGCTGTTATTTCCGTAAAGGCTAATGGTAGCGTAATTGTCAGAACCATCATTGATGAAAGTACCATTACCCAAGAGTCGTCCATACAAATTTAAATGACCCTGACGTTCATAAAAATAACCAGTGTTTCCAGCAGTTACTTCAATATCGTTGTATAAAGTGGCAGTTGCGGTATTAGTCCCAGTATATAAAGCACCACCTTCAAGGATGATTTTACCAGTACCTAAAGGGCCAGCGGTAGGAGAGCCAGAAGTTCCTGTTCCGATACCCAAAACCTGAATGCCGTCGGTAGAACCCCAAGCATAACCTCTTGTTCCACGAATAAGAGTATTACCTGTATATGTATTTGCTCCAGACATTACAAGAGCCGAAGTCCCTGTTTTCAGTAAACTGCCTGAGCCACTCACTACGCCATTAAGTTCTATGCTATTGTTTTTGGCATTTACATTTAACTGTCCGTCTAAAACAATTGGCGTTGATAATATTTGTGCTTGTGAAGAATTATTCACCAAATCACTCTTTAAAGTAATGCCATTTCCAGCAATGGTATAATTCATGGCATTGTCTGCAAAGAGAATTCTTGACGCTACCAATCCAGTTAAATCATTGTTCAAGGTACTGGTTTCTGTACTCTTGAAAGTTAAAATGGCAGGATTGATTGGCACAACATTTTCTAGCCAGTTAGTAGCAACACTGAATACATTACTTGTTGGTGTTGTATTCCAAGTTACACTGTTTGTACCCGGATTTCCGAATACTTCTGCTGAAATAGCACTTTCTAAAGTAGTTCCTTTAGAAGAAATTACATAGTAATATGCCGTTCCATTCGTAACGTTATTATCAGCATAGACATTGGTAGAAACCGAAGCAATTTCTGTATAAGGACCACCACTAGTTGTTGCACGCTTTATTTTATACGTTGATGCTCCGTCAGCAATATCCCAAGTCAAATTTACTTGTCCATTTTGGTTTGTCGCTGCAACGTTGGTTGGCACAGCAGGTGGAACGTTACCAAAAACTTCGTTTGATAATGCACTTTCGTTTGTTCCAATCAAAGCCGTTACTACATAATAATTATTTACTTCATAGGCTGGCGATGGGTCTGTAAATGAAGTAGCGGTAATGTCCGTTTGAATTGTAGTGTAAGGACCACCAGCTGTTAAAGAACGTTTTACCGAATAGCTAGTAGCATTATCGGTTGCCGTCCATGTAAGTTTGATAGCAGAACTCGTAGAGCTTACCGCTAAATTATTGATGGCAATCGGCGTTTGATTACTTAAAACATCAATTACTAAAGCTGCTTTTCCTGCTCCATTAGCATTGGTTGCTTCTAAAAGAACCACATTTTTACCAACAGTAGTGGGTGTTCCCGAAATCACACCAGTAGCAGCATCAATACTTAATCCAGCAGGTAAACCTGTAGCCGCAAAAGCTGTTGGTGTTCCTGTAGCGGTAACATTAAAATTGAAGGCAGTTCCAACAGTTGCCATTGCCGAAGTAACACTATTGATTTCAGGTGAACCAACAGCAAAAGTATTATTAACCGCTACATTTGTAAACGTTGCTGTATTTAAAGCTGAAGTATTTCTTGATGCTGTATAGAAACCAATATAAGCATCAGTAGGTAGTGGAATGATAAACAAAGCGATATTTGTCCAAGTGATTCCATCGTGTGAATGATAGGCAAATACTCTGTTCCCAACTCGTTCTAATTTCAACCACCATGATGAACTTGTGCTGTAATGAGTATAACCGCTATTGGCAGCAGTTGCTCCCAAACCACTTACGTTGATTGTACCCGGTGGGTTAAAATTGATAGATACATAGTTGGATGTAGTTGATAACGATTCACGAATCATTAATCCTGAAACTGCACCGCTAATTGAATTATTCTCAATTTTAGCCACAATGGCAACATCACCTTTTACTGGTTTAAAAGTAAAATTGCTATTATTGGCAGGAGATGAACCTGCCCCTTTTGCTGTCCAAGTTCCTGCGTTGGTCGTAACATTTCCTTTAATGCCAGTCACGCCAATATCTGTATTGCTAAAATAGCTTGTAGGGACAGCACTTTCAGAAGGATATACAATCGGAGTCATGGTTGTTGCCGTTGAATTATCCGATGATTTTAAATATAAAAATGACCATGCTCCTTCGCCAACCAAGCTTCTCATCTGGTCGGTATAAGGAGTAGGAATTCCTTTACGAACCGAGTAAGCTCCTTGAATAATATTATTGAATGGGTGTTGCTTACGAGAACCAGTCGCTATTCCCCAGCCTCCTGTCCAATAAACAGAATATCCACCATAAGGAGTGAAGGTTAATCCAGTAGGGTCAATGGCATAATGATTATATAACTCACCAATTGCTAATAAGCGATTATTCATTTCGGCAAACATATCATCGCCTTGTTTAAATGCTACTTCAGCATCCCAAGCCAATGCCCAAGCTTGCCCAAACCAGTGGTCATCTCTACCTGTATCACCCACCTGACCAGAAGGAATACTGTTACGTAAACCCGCTCCAGCTTCCATACGATAAGCTTCAAGGGCTTGATTCCACTTTACTTCATCATTTAAAAAGGCTGCAATACCCAATGCAATTTGTAGTTGAATCGCACCTTTATTACAATCTCTTAGTGGATTAGGAACCCAAGAAGCTGGATAGAGTACATTCGCAAAATAATTATTGACATGTGCAGTATTGTCGGCTGTCCAACCCGGATAAGTGCTTTTTAGAATATCAGCAGCTGTGATAAAGTATGGTGCATAATCACCAATATCAAGCATGTTTTCGCCACCACCCCAAGTAGTATTGGTAACAGCCCAAGCATCTAATATTTGGGTAGCTTTGGCAGCATAAGCGGCATCGCCCGTAAAAACATACATAAAAGTAAGATTGTGAATAGCAACCATGTCTATTTTCCATGCGTTATTATTCAAATCGGGAGCTCTGGTAACGGTTGCGAATGGCCCTCTCATGGAGAAAGAAAGTTGAGAGCGATAATCATTTCTTAGCGCATTATAACCTGTTAGCCAAGGTTCTTGGGTAATATTGACTTTCAACTGATTCAAATCAGATTGAGTAAATGGAATACCCGGATGCACAAATGTTTTTTGGGCTAATATCTGTTGCTGAAAGCCAAAGAAAATTAGCAATAATCCAAATATAAAATTCGAATAATTCTTTTTCATCGTTATGTTTTTTAGAGATATGATTGTTTAAAAAATGCTTGGATCATCATCTTTTAAAAGAAATAGTAGTTGTTTATCATCATGATTTAATACTACTTATAGCAAAAAGTAGCGGAAATGTGGCTGAAAAAATTCCTTATTGTGAGTTTTAGAATATGGAGTGATTTAGGCTCACCCCATATTCAGATAATAATTGAGTGGTAGGCGATTACCAACCAGGGTTTTGCGTCAAATTAGGGTTGAGTTGCATCTGGTTAGTTGGAATTGGAATTAAGTAATTTTTCTCGCTAAACTTTCTTTCTTTCACTGGGTCAGCGATTACATCACCTTCGGCGGTTAATGGAGGCGGTGTCTTAGTGTATTTTGTTTCAAATTCTGTTCCTTTCCAACGAACACCTAATGATGGTTTGGTAAGTTCGATATGTGCGATATACCAACGTTTTAAATCGTCCATTCTAAAGTTTTCGCCTTGTAATTCTACAGCTCTTTCTCTGCGAATTTCTTCTCTCATCGACAAACCATTATTGTTGACTAAAGCATTACTTAATACGGGCATATTTTTATTGATTCGAGTACGTACCAAGTTCAAGGATTTATTCAAATCATTATCACTGATTGAACCGCTTCGTTCAAAAACAGCTTCTGCATAATTCAAATATACTTCTGCCAAACGAATTACAGGATAGTCGTAACCTTCTTGATTATTAGGCACTTGTCTTTCTGCCGACCACTGTTGTCCGTTATAGCCAGTTACGTCACCATTCCAAGGGTCATGAATTCGGGCATTCATCATATCAGCAGGACCCCAGTCCCAATTGATGTGATAATTGACTGCATTTTGCCAATAAGGACGACCCGGAATCATCATGAAATTACTCATTCGATTATCTCTATTTTTATATTCAGCGTCTAATTTTTGTCTACTAAAAGGCATTTTGGTTTTATCAATTGGCAAACCGTCGCTTGATAAATACATATCTGCCATTGTACGACTCAAATCTGGCCCTAAACTGTAAAAAGAAATTGAACCGGGGATTGTTCTAAGCAAATTATTTGATTCATAACGGACACCTAAAATATACTCTTGATTTGCCGCTTTGGTAACACCTGCTGGATTCGATTTTTGATTTTCTAAAATAAATAGATACTTCAAGGCTGAATCACCCAAGGCAACAGGCTTAAACAATGAATATTGGGCACTGCTAATAACTGCCTCAGAATTACTAATGGCTTTATCTAACAATGTGTTGGCTCTTGTGATATTTCCTCTGAATTTCTGCCAAGTACCTTCATACAAAGCTACTCTTCCTAAAAAAGCCTGGGCTGCCCCTTTGCTGATTCTACCTTTGTCTCCTGCTAAAATCGTATTTTCAATCGGTAAATCAACAATGGCTTCTTCTAAGTCTTTAATGATAAAATCGATTGTTTCATCTCTTGTACTTCTAGTTGCTTTCAATTCTGGAGAGTCCACATCTAATACATCTTTTACCAAAATTACACCACCATAAGAAGTAAGTAATTTGTCAAAATAAACGTATCCTCTGAAAAACTTTGCTTCAGCCACAAAGGTTTTAATTTCCTGAGGTTTGGGATATACTGCCGCTTTTGCCAACATATAATTAATAGATCTTATCCATTTATAAGCATCGTTATAATTATTATCGTTTGAAACTACAGTATTTGTTCCTCTAGCTAATGCACCTCTGTCTGGACCTAAATCTGTTCCTAAATGTCCATCTCCATTATTATTGCCGAAAGTGCGTAAATAGCCATAAAAATTATTGGCTGCCAATTTAAACTTGGTGGCATCATTCCAGAAATTTGCATCTGAAACTTGATCAAGTGGTTTTAAATCTAAGGCATTCTGACAACCTAGCGAGATGACGATAAACATCATTCCAAGCCATGTAGTGATATATGTAATTGAATTCTTTTTCATTTCAGTAATTTGTTTTAATATTAAAAACGTATCCAATGTTAGTTAGAAAGTAATGTTTGCTCCTAAAGTGTATAATCTATAAAACGGATAACGTTGAGCTCCTACGCTAATACTGTTTGTTTGTTCTGGATCCCAATTGTCTTGTACTTTTGTGAATTCCCAAAGGTCGTTTCCAGAGAAATACACTCTTACTTTTTCAACTTTAGCCTTTCTTGTAATACTTTGCGGAAGCGTATAACCAACAACTAAGTTTTTCAAACGAACGTAGCTACCATCTTGAATAGACCAATCTGAAATTTGGTAATTGTAAGCAGTATATGAACCAAAACCTTTATTGGTTGCTGTTGTTAAAATGGGTAATTCAGCATCAGGATTTTCTGGTGTCCAAGTTTTACCTATCCACCAAGTAGCATGTGCTTGGAAAATGTTTTGGAAAGGAGCACTCCAGTCAGAGCGGCGATAAACATTTCTTTTACCTACTCCTTGAAATACTGCTGAAAAATCAAAGCCTTTCCATTCTGCTCCCATGTTTAAACCAAAAACATAACGAGCATCACTTCTTCCTAAAAACACCACATCTCCATCTGCAATAGGATTACCATTGGCATCTTTTTTACCCAATAAGTACTGGTCGGCACCAGCATTGGTTAATTTACCATCGCCATTAATATCTGTAAACATATTGAGTCCTCTAATCATTTGCGTAGCACTTGGCATGTTTCCGACATTGCTACCCGGCACTAATTTAGCGTATTCAGCAGCTTGGTCTGTCGTCTGGATTCTTCCAGCGTATTTGTAGCCAAAGTATGAACCTAAAGGATAGCCTTCAATTGTTTGTTGACCTGCCACAACAATATTTGCTCCGCCATAATTGATTAGTTTATTATCATTATCGCTCAATGTTCCACTTACATGATATGATAAATCTCCGATTTTATCTCTCCAGCCAATAGATGTTTCCCAACCCCAAACTCTTAATTTACCAATATTGGCGGTTGGTGCTGTTGCTCCTAATACAGAACTGTAAGTCTGTGGTAAAAGCATATTATTGTTCTGTTTCCAATAGTATTCAAATGAACCAAATAGGCGATTATTCAATACGGCATAATCTAATGCGATGTTGGTATTTTCTACTTTTTCCCAAGTGCGGTCAAGACTTACCAAAGTTCCCGATGCTCCAGCAGTAACTGAACGAGAAGTATAACCTCCTAAAATAGGACCACCAGCGCCTAAACCAATTAATTGAAGATAATCGTACAAACCAATACCTGTTTGATTACCAACATTTCCGTAAGAACCTCTTAATTTTAATTCATTCACAAAGCCTAATTTTTTCATGAATTCTTCTTGTCCAATTCTCCAACCGGCTGATACTCCTGAATAAAACTTCCAACGATTACTTGGGTCAAATTTTGATGAACCGTCATAACGGGCAATGATTTCTAATAAATACTTATCGTCAAAATCATAATTCAAACGACTAAATCCTGAAGCAATAGCCCAATGGTTACGGTTCTGGAAATTTGTTTTTGTCGTATTATCTCCTAAACCAAGTCCTAAAGAAGGGACATCGTTACTTGCCTGATAATTTGTTTGACTTCCGAAATAACCAAACTCATCTTTTTCATAATTACCACCGGCTGTGATGGCTAGATTATGTTTATTGGCAAATTTGTTTTGATATTCTAGGTAAACATTACTATTAAAATAAGCATCTCTGATGGCTGCTTCTGAATAGTAAGATTGTGCTTGAGTAGGATTATCTTGATATTGATAAGACTCCGTATAATTATAAATTCCTGTAATGTATTTATACTGTTTTTTGAAGTCTGTATTTGCCCAGTTGTAACCAACCGTTCCAATTAAATTCAAGTGTTTCAAGAGATTTAACTCTAATTTTGAATTAACATAAATACGGTTGTTAAACTGTTTGTCTTCACCGCCTAATTCCAACAACCAGTTTCTCGCATTCTGAGTACCCCAAGCATAAGGTTTACCACTAACAGTTGCAACTGGGAAACCCGGTTGTGAACCAACATTGATTTCAGATTGGCGGCTCGGAATAACTAAATCGTTTTGTTCAAGAGAAATATTAGTGGTTAGTTTTAATTTTTCCGAAAATTTATAGTCGAAGGCAAAACGAATATTATAGCGTTTATTAGAGTTTTGTCCCCATTCCAACATACTTCCTTCGTTCATATAGCCCAATGAAAGGCGATAACCCATTAAATCAGTTCTTGCCGATAAACTTAAGTTATGTTGCTGAGACATCGCTCTGCCTTTTCCCCATAAAATATCAATTGGGTTTGTATCAAAAAAAGTATAATCTTTTACATCTGTAAAACCGATGGTTTCGCCTCCTGCAATGTATTCAGGCGTATTTTTGTCAATGTAACCGCTGGCAGGGCGATTCATCCATGCTTTTGCATATTTTGTCCAAATCCAGTTTTCATCTGGTACACCACCTGTTGAAGCATTTGAAATAGCTTGATACATCAATTGTCCATAATTGCTACCATCTAAAAATGATGGTTTTAAACCCATTCTTTGTTCAGACATTGAAACATCATACTGAATAGAAGGTTTGCCAGATTTAGCACGTTTGGTGGTAATCAATACAACTCCACCTGCTGCTCTTGCTCCATAAATAGCCGCTGCCGCATCTTTCAAAAAGGAAATATTATCAATATCATTGGGGTTGATAGAATTCAAAGCATTCATGCTAATTAAGGGAGAGCCATCAACAATGATTAATGGATCGGCATAATTAGTAGAAGCAGCGCCTCTGATTTGTAAATTCCAACCTGCTTGCCCCGGAGCAGCAGAACTACGAGTAACGATAACGCCCGGAACTTGTCCTTGCAAAGCCGATAGAGGATTTGCGACTGCTCCACGATTGGCTAAAACCTTATCATCTACACTACTTACCGAACCAGTCAAAGTAGCCTTTTTACGTTCACCATAACCTACTACAACAACCTCATCCAATGCCTGAATGTCTGCAACCAAGCTAACGTTGATTACTGTACGTTTATTCACCACTACTTCTTGGCGAGTATAACCAATAAACGAAAAGACCAAAGTTGCATTTTCATCAGGAACGCTAATGCTAAAATTTCCTTTTGAATCTGTCGTTCCGCCTTTAGCACTTCCTTTGATAGAAATACTTACTCCCGGAAGTCCTTCGCCTTTTTCAGCATCTACTACTTTACCCGTAATAGTCTGGTCTGCTAATGATATAATAATTTTTGAGTCATTTACTTTTGTGATGTTTCCCAAAGCATTCGCTTCATTCGTGAGCATCAAAGTAAGTGCCAAAGGAATCTGATAAAGACTTACCCTAAGGACTGATGAAAATGTTTTGTTAATTTGTAACATGTTTTTCATACACTTTTGTTTAATTTTTTGGACAAAAAAATCCCTGACACCCTTTTTCAAGGGCGTATTCAATTGTTGATTAATGAGCATCGCTTTCTCTAGCAATTCTGCTATTTTGTGTTGTTATACATTTGTTTTTTCTACATATAAAAAGATTATGGAATGTTTAAACGATTAAGCCAGTTTTGATAAAAAATAGAATGCTTACAAACGCACTCTATTGGCATTAAATAGTTATTTTAAATATAAAGAAAGTACAACAGTTGTTTTGTAACCTTGGAAAATCAATTTTTTTAAATAAAAAATTACAATAAATTTAAGTAATTGATATACAGTTATTTAAAATTGCCGTATTATGCAAATAGATGAAAGATTACCGCTTTACTTCAGATTTTATAAACTGAACATCTTTAACATGTTGCCCTATTACAATATTTCCTGCTACTGGATTTAAGATGAGATTGCCATTTATTTTCACATTTTCAAATACAATATCTTCTACTTTTCTCGTCGCATTAAAGCCTTGAAGTAAACTAGGATTGTCTAAATTTCCTTGATAAGTAATATTCTTAAATTTTACATGTTGAATGCCTCTTCCAGCCGCTGCACTATATTTTTCGTTGAAATATACTCTAAGATTAAAAACCTGACCTTCTTGAAATTTTTCTATGCGAATGTCTTCATAGAGAAGATTGCGAACAAGATTATTATCGCTTGCATTGATGGATAAACAACCTTGATAATTACGGTCGTCTTCGTCATGTTCTAGGATGTCGATATTTCTTAAAGTAACGTTTTCTATAGTATCGCCAGCCCAGCCTTTTTCGGCATTGCCATGTAGCCCAATATTGGTAGGATGGGCAATATCAGCCCAAAGAGTTGAGTTTTTTACAAGGATATTTTTAGCATTTCCATAAAAATTCCAGCGATGAGCATAAATAGCAATGCAATCGTCTGAAGTACGCAAAAAAACACCATCAATAAGTACGTTCGAACAACTCATTAAATCAATGCCATCTCCCCAGCCTTTATGGCTAAACGACTTAATGTTTTTGATAATAATTCCCTGACTTTCACCTCCATAAACAGTATAATGTTCTGGATTGCGAACAACGATTCCATCTACTTCAATGTTTTTAGCGTGCATGATTTCTATGCCACGTTGCGGGTTATCAATAATACCTCTGCCATAAATTTTTACATTTTCTACTTTATTACAAACCAATTTGCCTTTTAGTACTGCTCCGCCATCAATATACACGGTTGTATTACTCGGAATAATAAAAGCTTTACCTGTTGAATCTTTCGGAAAATGTGTTCCTGCTCCGAAATACATCACATTTTTGTCTGTCGCTTTAGGAATATTTTCAAGGATTGGATTCGCAAAAACATGCAGGTTGTGTAATTTATCGCCATTTACTTCAACGGATAGATTAACAGGCTTGTTCAAAACAAAATGAATCGTATTGTCTGTAAGGGTTGATTTGATTCCATGCGATAATGGTCGAATTTTCACAGAGTGGATATCGCCATTGTTTTTTGTGATAGCTAGTTCTATCGGCTTGGCAAAGTCGAAATTAACCATTGAAGCTTCTTGCACATTATCAGCATCAACTTTTACTTTATATTCATATAAATCTTGCCATTTACCTCCAATAGAGCGTACTCTTACAGTAAAATCATCATTATGAGCCGCATAGTATAATTCTTTAGGAACAGAATACGACACGATATTTTGAGCATACCCAACATTTTTTATCAGACAAAGTAATAATAATGGTAAAAAAGCTAATTGTATTTTCATAATTTGTTTTAAATGTTTGTTTTATGGAAATAAACCTAATGAACAGATTTATGTATAATTAAACGATTAAGCAAAAGCAATTAAAAATCTGCTTCAAAGAGCATTTTATCCAAAGAAAGCAGATATGATTTTTGTAACCTTTGAAAAAGAATTATTTTTCAAAAAAAAAATCCAATGTATATGTGGAGTGAACTCAACCCAGATGTTATTTAATATTGTATTCTGGATTTTGATAGAGGAGTATAGCTAAAAACATCAGTCATCCCGAATTTTATCCAACAATAGAGATTTTAGAGAATCAAAATAAAATAGCCACGCAAAGGCGAGATATCGGTAGAAGAGGCTAAATAAAAAAACGGTCAAAAAACTAATTTCGACCGCTTTTTTATGATTGTAAAATTTGGAATGGCTCATGTGCACTAATTTTAATATCATAAGCTTTTAGTCCATTCGCTAATTATTGACTTACAATTTTGTTCCTTCAACAGTAAATGGCTGATTGTAATACCTTTTGCCCGTAGATTTATACAAAGCATTCGCTACTGCACCAAATACTGGTGGGAAAGGAGGTTCGCCAAGCCCAGTTGGGTCAATGTCGTTTTGTACAAAATGTACGTCAATTTTTTTAGGAGCTTCATTATGACGAATAATGCGGTAATTATGGAAATTACTTTGTTCTGCCGCACCGTCTTTATGCGTTAAAGCGCCATAAAATGAATTGCCAATGCCGTCAACTACTGCACCTTGTACCATATTGATTGCCGCATCAGGGTTTACAACAACGCCACAATCTATGGCGCTGGTTACTCTTTCAACATAAGGCTGACCGTCACGAATCACCATATCTACTACATGACCTGCATAAGAAGCATGGCAGAAGTAAGCGGCTACACCTCGTTTTTTTCCACTATTTTCTGGTTTTCCCCAGCCAGATTTTTCTCTGAGTAATTCCAATACGCCTGCATATCTATCAGCGTCATATTCATTGTTTTTGCCTACTGGATTTTCTTTAGCACGTTTCAACAAATCAAGACGGAAGGCGATTGGGTCTTTGCCCATAGCTTCTGCTACTTCATCCAAGAAAGATTGTTCTGCGGCTGCATTAAAGTTGGAACGAGGTGCACGGAATGCACCAATGGTAATATTAGAAGGAATTTCCCAGCCTTCGGCTAAGTAATTGTCAACAGCTCCAGCAGGGAAACGATTAGCATGAATAGGGTTTTCAGGAATACCGCCGCCTTTTACATGAAACGCAATCAGATTTTTATTAGCATCTAAAGCCGCACGATAAGTAGCCGTGTACATCGGGCGATAGATTCCATAACTCATATCGTCTTCACGAGTGTAAATCAATTTTATCGGTGCTTTTAATCTTTGAGAGATGCGAGCTGCCTCATATACATATTGTGCGTAAGCTCTACGTCCAAAACCACCGCCCATACGAGTCATCTGAATTTCGATTTTATCAGCAGGTAAATTCAAAATTTTTGAAAGCGTAGGCTCCATCCAACCGGGTGCTTGTATTGGTCCAGCTACCAAAGCCTTACCTTCTGAAACATGGGCAAAGAAATTCATTGGCTCCATGGTGTTATGTGCTAAAAACGGAGCATTATAAGTACGTTCGATAATCTGAGCAGCATTTTTGAAAGCCGTTTCTGGGTCGCCATCTTTTCTTAATTGCTGTGCGGGCTTTTTAGCGTATTCAGCCATTAATTCCATTTGGCTACTTGTTGTTTCTAATCTTCCCGGAACGGTCACTTCTCTTTTGCCACCTCGTCCCATCATGGTTTCTTTTATATCGCCAGCCGCTTCCCATTGTACTTTTATTTTTTTACGAGCGTTCATTACTTCCCAAGTAGATTTGCCTACAATGGCAATCATTTCGTTGAAAGTACGAGTATCAAAACCCGCTTGTTCGAAACCATCGTCGTATAATTTAAAGCTAAAAATATCTTTAATACCCGACATTTTTAAGGCTTGCGAAGCATCGAAAGATTTTAATTTCATCCCAAATGCTGGCGGATGCTGAATCATGGCAATCAGCATTCCTTCCACATGATAATCAATTCCGAAGAGTGGCTTACCTGTAACTACTTTTAATCCTTCAGTATTTTTCTTTGAATTTCTTACAATCGAAAAGTCTTTTGGAGCTTTCAATTTCACATCTTTCGGAACGGGAATAGTAGCCGCCTTGCTCGTCATTTCACCATACTTTGCAGATTTACCGCTTGAATGTGATAGAACACCCGCTTTCGTCGTGATTTCACTGGCAGGAACGCCCCACGTTTGAGCCGCCGCTTCGATAAGCATTTGTCTTGCTGATGCTCCTGCGTTTCTCAAAGGCTTCCAGTACATTCTTACTGAGTTACTTCCTCCAGTAAATTGTGCCCCTAATTTCACGCTATCGTGTGGACCCATTTCTACGACTACATTCTTCCAATCTACGTCCAATTCCTCTGCCACCATCATCGGTAGCGAAGTCATTACATTCTGACCAAATTCTGGGTTTGGACAAATAATTTTGATAACATTATCAGGAGTAATTTTAATGTAGCCGTTGAGTTCATTCCATTGTTCAGGCAAATTCATCGCAGCCATTTTGTCGGCTGTTTGAGCATTTGCGAGCCAACTGAAACTCAGCATTAATCCACCGCCTGCAAGAACGGAAGACTTTAAAAACGAACGACGATTTTGTGTATTTGTATTTTCCATTTCCAATCAGGTTTAAGGTTAATTACTTTTTTGCAGCAGCTTTAATCGCCTCTTTGATACGCAAGTAAGTACCACAACGACAAATATTCCCGCTCATATAGTTATCAATATCTTCATCGGAAGGATTTGGATTTTCTTTCAATAAAGCCGTAGCACTCATGATTTGTCCAGCCTGACAATAGCCACATTGAGCCACGTCGTGTTCAATCCAAGCTTTTTGTACTGGGTGAGTTCCGTTGGCAGATAAGCCCTCGATAGTTGTAATCGCTTGTTTACCCACTGCCGATACTGGCAAACTACAAGAACGAACAGCAGTGCCATTCAAATGAACAGTACAAGCACCACACATTGCCATTCCGCAACCAAATTTAGTTCCCGGCATATTAAGATGATCTCTTAAAACCCAAAGAACTGGCGTTGATGGGTCAACATCTACTAGTTGAGTTTTCCCGTTTATTTTTAGAGAATATTTTGCCATAATGTTGTATTAATTTTATTTAAAACTGAATGAAGATATATAAATAAACTCATTTAAAATAATATTTTTCTGATGAATACATAGCTTTTAAATACTAATTTCTTCAGAATTTACAAGTTGTCGCTAAAAGGTTGATTGTAAAAACGCTTGCCCGTTGCTTTGTATAAGGCATTTGCCAAAGCCGCATACACTGGCGGATAAGCAGGTTCGCCCATACCCGAAGGGTCGAGTGTATTTTTTACAAAATGTACTTCTATTTGTTTGGGGGCTTCATTGTGGCGAATCATACGATAATTGTGAAAATTATTCGCATCTGGAACGCCTTTCGTCAATGTCATTTTTCCATACATGGCTGCTCCAAGAGCATCCACAATTCCACCCTCAGCCATATTTTTGGCAGCGTCTGGGTTGATGACAATGCCACAGTCAATTGCACACCATACTTTATTGATAACGGGCGTGCCGTCTTTTATTTCTAAATCAAGAACATGAGCAGCATAAGAATCATGACAGAAATAGGCCGAAAAGCCTAATTTTTTGGTTGCTTTGATACTTTCCCAATTGGCTTTTTCTTTGACTAATTCTAATACTTTAGCAAAACGTTCTGGTTCATATTCATTGTTTTTGCCTACTGGTTTTTCTTTGGCTCTATTCAATAAAGCTAAACGAAAAGCAATTGGGTCTTTTCCTGCTGCTTCGGCTACTTCATCCAAAAATGATTGTTCGGCAGCAGCCATAAAATTAGAACGTGGTGCTCGGTACGAACCCACTGTAATATTTGAATCAATCGTAAAATCTTCTGCTAAATAATTATCGACTGCACCAGCAGGAAAACGATTGGGATATAAAGGAGATTCGGGCGTTCCACCTGCTTTTACATGAAAAGCGATTAGATTATTGTCGGCATCTAATGCCGCCCGAAAATATGCTGAATACGTAGAGCGATAGATTCCCGAAGTCATATCGTCTTCACGAGTATAAAGTAATTTTACGGGTGCTTTTACTTTTTGTGAAATCAAAGCGGCTTCTATCAACCAATGGGCGTAAGAACGGCGACCAAAACCACCGCCCAAACGAGTCATTTTAATATCAATTTTTTCTAAAGGCATTCCCAGACGAGCCGAAAGGGCTTGTTCTGTAAATTCGGGCTTTTGTAATGGACCAGAAAGTTCGGCTTTTTCATCCGTCACATGGGCAAAGAAATTCATAGGCTCCATGCAATTATGTGCAAGATATGGTGCGTTATAAGTACGCTCTATGGTTTTTGGGGCACTTTTAAAAGCCGTTTCTACATCACCATCTTTGCGACGAACTGTAGCTGATTGAGCCATTCGTTCAGCCAATTTAGTTTTATGTTCAATCGTGTCTTCTAAGCCAGCAGGAATTTTCTCAACTACTTTTCTACCTAACATATTACGGTTTTGGGTATAACTTTCTATGGGTTGCCAATCTATTTTCAAGGCTTTTTTTGCTTGCATTACTTCCCAAGTACTGTTGCCGACAACTGCGACTACTTCGTTGAAAGTGGTAGTATCAAAAAAAGTTTTTTCGTAGCCTTCATTGAAAATTTTAATTGGGAAAACAGCCTTAACGCCCTTCATTTTGCTAATGACAGCTTCGTTTTGTATCGACTTAAATTTCAAACCAAAAGCAGGTGGATGCACTATCATGGCGATTTGCATTCCCTTAACTTGGGTATCAATACCGAATAAGGGTTTGCCCGTTACGATTTTCGTTAAATCAACATTGCCTTGACTTTTACCTATAATTTTGAAATCTGGAATGCTTTTTAACTTTACCTCTTTCGGAACAGGAATTTGTGCCGCAGCAGTTGCCATCTCTCCATAGTTGGCTGATTTTCCTGAATTTTTATGATACAAAACACCCGATTCAGTACTTATCTCATCCACAGGAACATTCCATTGTTTGGCAGCAGCTTCCTTAAGCATTTGGCGAGCCGTAGCACCAGCCAAGCGTAGCGGTTGCCAGCTTAAATGTATCGCCTGACTTCCTCCAATAAATTGTCGAGTAAAATGTTTGGTATCTAAATCTGCTTGTTCGATAATGATTTTAGAAAAATCAACGTCCAATTCTTCCGCCACAATCATCGGCATTGACGTTTTTACGCCTTGCCCTCCTTCGGGATTGGGCGACATGATTTTGATGACATTATCGGCAGTAATTTTTACAAAGCCATTGAGTTCATTCCAACCAACAGGTAAGACTGTGTTTTTCTTTGACCCAATCGTTTTAAAACTTGAAAAACCAACAATACTTAGCATCAATCCACCGCCTGAAAGGGCAGATGCTTTTAGAAATGAACGACGACTATGAGTTGTTTTTGATGTTTCCATGTTCGGGTTGAGATATTAAATAATACTCTATTTTACTACCAAATGATGCCTTGCGTTTGGATTTTGAAAAGCTAAATTTTCGTCAAATATATCCTTGTGTTTGAACAAGAAGATGAATTAAAGATAATTTTAGACCAACATCAATATATTCCCACCAACGACAATAATAGTAGTTCTTGTAAGAATGAAGTATTCTTTTGAATTTTTGTAATACGAAAGATTGAATTAAGCTTAAAATCAGTCTAATCCTTTTTCTTTTAGCCATTTAGAAAGCAAATCAGCAATTTCTACATTGTTCAAGTCTGAAAAAGGAAAATGAGTATTGCCTTTAATGCCTATTTCGGGTAAGTGAACCACCCGAACATCACCACCATATTTATTTACTGTATCACGCCATTTTCTTGCCATTGCCATTCTTGCTCTCCAGCCGTCAGCACCCGGATTGGGGTCTGGTTTTTCTGGAATGAAATCACCATAATAAATGATAATCGGAATTTTGGTGAGTTTCAAAAATTCAGACATTGGTAGACCAATTGCAGCAACTGGTCCAGCCGAGCTTTCGATAGGAGCAGGGACTTCGCCTTCTGGAAATAGAAAACCACTACCAGGCTCGTAAGATGCGATTGCTTTAATTTTACTGTTTTTTACCGCAGTTGCCCAACCAAAACCTCCTGAATGAGAGTGTGTTACAAGTACTCCTTCTCCAATTTTATCAAAAAGTTTTGAAGTGGCATTGGTTATAACTTCTGTATCAAAACCTCCGATATTGGGTACCATCTGACGAAAATATTGATTTAATGTTTCTTCATCTTTTGCAAACTGTACTCCTTGAAAATATTCATAACCAATACCTACTCTAAAAGTACCGAACCATGTTTGCTCGTCAGGTATAGGATTAATTGTAGCTGACACTGTACTTCTACTTGCATTTCCTCGACGAGGTTGGTCGATGAGATAGACGCCAAATCCTCTTCTTAGAAAAATATTATTAAATCCTTCACGACCATCGGGCGTTGTTTCCCACGTTTTAGAAAACTGCCCGATTCCATGCCAAAAAATCAAAGGTAATTTTCGTGCTTTTGCAGGTATTTGATAAGTAATGTAAGCGTGGTCGCCATGATAAGTTTGTCCCTCTGGCGTTCGTTTGATGGGGTCGAACGTACCTTCATTTTTGATGACAGAACCACCAACAGCGAAGCTTCCTTGGTCTTTGATGATTAATAAATTATTATTAGGAACGCAAGCAGTAACAAGTAATGGAATACTTATTATTGACAACAGAAAATAATTTTTTCTAAAACCAATCATGTCTTTTTATTCTTTTGCAAAAACTTGTTAAATAAAGTTAGTATAAATTTATATATTATAATTTGTACTTTTTCTATTTTTTTATTTGATGTGTATCTCGAACACTACTGAAGGTCAAGGCTAACATCTTCCACGCTTTGCCTTGTTTTTGATAGACTTCTGTTACTGTAAATTCGGTTACAGCTACATTACCTCTAACGACAGCATCGAGCGTAATTCTATTCCAAACAATCGCCGTTTTACCAGACATTTCTATGGCAGTATCATGAACTTTGGCTTCTTTGTACCAAATACTGCCAGTTTTGATAATTTCGAGTTCTTCGTCTGTTTTCCAAGTACCACTCATGTGTACAAATTTTGCCTTGGCATCAAAGAGTTCTTTGAGTTTGTCAACGTCTTTATCTGCCATCCATTGCCATTTGTCTTTGGATAATTGCAAGACTGTTTGTTCATCTTTAGATACTTGAGCATAAGCTGTTTGTACCAAGCTTAATACTACAATTGTTAAGATTGAAAGAAATTGTTTCATGGTTTTGTTTTTGATAATAGTTTATTAAAATTTCATTTTTGATTTAATGCAAGTTTCCAGATTCAACAGCCTTTTCAATCATATCAAGCCTTGCTTTTTTAGGGTCAGGTTTTCCCACAGCTTTTCCATCTGATTGAAAATCAATTAGTTTATTGCCTTTGATGTCATAAGCTGGCCATTCTGGAAGTCCTGCTCCATTAGGATTCCCTGTTTTGGCAAAATTCGCCCAATAAGTATTCATCAATTTTGCTACTTCTTCATCTTCGGGCAAAGTTTTTGGGTTGCCCCAACGTGCGTTTAAGTTATTGAAGACATAAGCAATTTCAGAGGCGTGCGGAGCACCAAATCTGGCACGTGCTTTCATGGCTTCGGGTACATAAGAAAACAAGTAGATGTATGCTTTGTTGCCTTTTTTAGTGATAGCATTGGCTGTAAAACGAGCGGGTTCTGCCCAAACTTTATCGGTATTTACCATTGAGAGTATTTCTGGAAAGCTTCGAGAAGTATCGGGAGCAAATACTTTTTGAGCTTCTTCTTTCATTGTACCAAAGAGGGTGAATAATTCCTCTTTAGAACGAGCATTCACAAAACCAGCGGGTACTTCGGCACTATTCGAGCCAATAATGATAGGTACATTATTTTGTCTGCCAGCTTTATAGGCACTTTCGGCGGTTTCAACTACCAGTTTTCCGTCGAGAATTGGACCTGAATAAATAGGCGTATTTCCTACATTTTCTTCGCCACTGTCTATAATATCAGCCGCAGGTAACGCTCGTAATTTTGCCAACGCTTCGGCATCAGAGCCTTCAATGCCATGTTTTTTGGCGAAATTCAATCCAATAGTTTCGGCAGAAATAGGGTAATATTTATCTGCATTTTCTTTATTGATTGGTCTGCCAGTCAATACGCCATCACGTCCACCACCCGACTCAACGATGGCTTTGTGGAATAAACCTTTAGCCACAGGGATGGTAAGTAATGATTGTACCGAAACACCGCCAGCCGATTCGCCAAAAATGGTTACATTTTTAGGGTCGCCTCCAAATGCTGCAATGTTTTCTTTTACCCATTTTAGTAAAGCGATTTGATCCATGTAGGCATAATTTCCTTTTGGTTCATCAGGGTATTCTTTACTCAAAGCAGGATGAGCAAAAAAGCCCATTCTTCCCAATCGATAATTAAAAGTGATTAAAATAACGCCTTGTTTCGCAAAAGATACACCTGAGTTTTCAGGACTTGCTCCACTACCAAAAACAAAAGCACCCCCATGTATCCAAACCATTACGGGAAGCTTATCATTTTTTTTTGCCACTGCGGGTTTCCAGATATTCAATGCCAAACAGTCTTCAGATGAATTTGGGGAGATTTTTTGTCTTCCTGTCTGCGAAAAACCTGCTTGTCCGCAGTCTTTACAAAACTGAGTAGCGTCAAATTCTCCTTCCCAAGGTTTTACTGCTTGAGGTGGTCGCCAGCGGTATTCTCCCACGGGCGGTGCAGCGTAAGGAATTCCTTTAAAAATTGTAATGTCTTCCACCGTAACGCCTTTTACAATTCCTGATGTGGTATGTATTTTTGGGTTACTTATTTCAGCCTTTTGTGCTTTCAAAGAATACATAACTATCAGTAAAAGAAAGGTTAATACTTCGGTTGATTTTTTCATAATTATTGTAAGTTTTTCAAATGCTACTTCGCAATACAAGTATTAGCGTTTACAAAGGTCATCCTATTTTAATAAATGAATAGTATAAAAATTACTGCTTTTTCTACCATTTTCACTGATTGAAATCTGTGCTTTAAAATAGTTTTAAGAGAATGAGTACTTTTGTTTCAAATCAGAAAAAAATGGAAATTTTATATCCCATCAATAACATCAGTAAGTATAATGCTGATAATAATCACAAAACACTTCATCCTTTGGTAAGTGTGATAGATTTTTCAAAAGCTCCAGAAAGAAATTGGGGTACAGAAGCCAAAACGATTAAGTTTCAGTACGGACTATATTGTATTTACTTGAAAGATGTGAAGTGTGGCGATATTCGTTACGGAAGAGATTATTATGACTATCAGGCGGGTACTTTAGTATTTTTTGCTCCTGGACAAGTGATGGAAGTAGATAATTTGGGTATAAGTTATCAGCCTGTGGGTTATGGATTGGTTTTTCATCCTGATTTAATACACGGAACGATTCTAGCCAAAACTTTCAGTGATTATAATTTCTTTAGTTATAAAACCAATGAAGCATTGCACATTTCTGATGATGAACGCCAATTGGTGTTAGACCTTTTTGCCAAAATTGAATTAGAGTTAAAACAACCCGTTGATAAGCATAGCAAGAAACTTATTGCTTCAAACATAGAGCTATTTCTTAATTATTGTGAGCGTTTTTATGACCGACAATTCATTACAAGAGATAATGTTAACAGAGGAGTTTTAACAAAATTTGAAGACTTGCTGAATAGCTATTTCCTATCAGAAAAACCACAAAGTATTGGTGTGCCTTCAGTGGCTTATTGTGCTGACACGCTACATTTATCTGCTAATTATTTTGGTGATTTAATAAAAAAAGAAACAGGACAAACTGCAAAAGAATACATCCTGAACAAAACGATTGAAATTGCTAAAAATAAAGTATTTGAAGGCGATAAAACCGTCAATGAAATTGCCTATGAATTAGGTTTTAAATATCCGCAACACTTTACCAGATTGTTTAAACAACGAGTAGGATGTACGCCAAATGAATATAAGAATTTGAATTAACCATAAAATACGATGAAAAACTTAATCTCAACTATGAAAAACTATGCGTTTCCAAAGTCCTTGTGTTTTATTGTTTTACAATGGCTTTTGCTAATCAATACTACGTTTGCACAAACAGACAATCCAGTATTAAAGCTGTTTCCCAATGGTACAGAGTTACATGGAAATATTGCTTATCAAAATGATACGCTCAAAAAGCATTTATTAGACATTTATTTACCTGCGAACACAAAAGGAAATATTCCATTTGTGGTATTTATTCATGGCGGTGGATGGCTTGTAAACGACAAATATGCCGATATTGGGTACATGGGAAATACGGTTTCGGCTTTGATTAATAACAATATCGCAGTGGCGTCTATTGATTATAGATTTGCTTCGCAAGCTCAGTTTCCTGCTTTGATTCAAGATTGTAACCAAGCACTTACATTTCTTTGCAATAATGCCGAAAAATATCATTTAGATAAGAATCGTATTGCTATTATGGGTTTTTCGGCGGGTGGGCATTTGGCATCGCTTCAAGGTTTGTCGAATAACAATAAGGTAGCTTCATTTTTTAATGGAAATCATGCACAAGTATTTAATATCAAAGCAGTGGTTGATTATTATGGACCTTCTGAACTTACTTCATTAGGAAGTAGCGAAGACCCAAAAGCACCAGAAGGGATTTTATTAGGAGCAAGCCCTATTGCCAGACCCGACTTGGCAAAAATTGCCAGTCCTGTAACGTATGTAGATAAAAACGACCCTCCATTTCTGATTTTTCATGGAGAAAAAGATAATCTCGTAAACAATCGTCAGTCAAAATTATTGAGTGGTTGGTTGACATCATTAGGAGTAAAGAACGAACTCATTATTGTCAAAGATGCTCCTCATTTTGGAAAAATGTTTGACATAGAAGAGTTCAAAACAAAAGTAATTTCATTTTTAAAAGAAGCTCTTCGATAAGAAGGGTAGGAGGGAATACAAATTTTAAAATATATGCAAACTGTAAGATTAAATAACGGAATCGAAATGCCTATTTTAGGCTTTGGTGTTTTCCAAATTCCAGATGCGAAAGAATGTGAAAAATCTGTGATTGATGCCATAGAAACGAGCTATCGCCTGATTGACACTGCGGCATCGTATATGAATGAGCAAGCCGTAGGAAATGCTATCAAAAACTGTGGCGTAGCAAGAGAAGAACTTTTTATTACAACCAAACTTTGGGTACAAGATACTGGCTATGAAAATACCAAAAAGTCTTTTCATAAATCTTTAGAGCGATTACAGTTGGAGTATTTGGATTTATACCTGATTCATCAGCCTTATGGCGATGTTTTTGGCTCGTGGCGAGCGATGGAAGAACTTTATAAAGAAGGTAAAATACGAGCGATTGGCGTTTCTAATTTTCAGCCAGATAGAATTATGGATTTATTAATGTTTGGAGGAGAAACGCCACCAGCAGTAAATCAAGTGGAAACACATCCGTTCTGTCAACAAATTGAAAACCAATCATTTTTGCAAGAAAACAATATTCAAATAGAATCTTGGGGACCATTTGCTGAAGGGAAAAACAATATTTTTCAAAATGAATTATTACTTGCTTTGTCGGCAAAATATAATAAAAGTGTAGCTCAAATCATTCTGAGATGGCTTACCCAAAGAGGCGTTGTGGTTATTCCAAAGTCTGTTCGTAAAGAAAGAATGGAGGAGAATTTTAACAGTTTAGACTTTGAACTTGATGAAGCCGACATGGAAAGTATCAAAACTTTAGACACCAAAACAAGTCTCTTTTTTGATCATCGAAATCCAGAAATCATTAAGTGGATGGGAAGTAGAAAATTGGATATTTAAGTGTTTTTATTCCACGAATTCATTCGTGAATTCGTGGAATATTATCACTTTCAAACATTTTTATCGAATTCTGTCACTACGTTTTCTCCACCATACTTTGCATATTCAGAAGGGCTAACACCAAATTCTTTCTTGAAACAAGTTCTAAAATATTGTAAATCAGTAAAGCCCACTTCATAAGTAACTTCTGATACATTTAATTGTTGCTGTTTTAGTAATTGTGCCGCTCTTTTTAACCTTATATTTCGAACAAATTCAACGGCAGTCTGACCCGTCAAGGCTTTTATTTTTTTGTATAGTGGCATTCTACTCATGCCTACTTCTTTCCCAAGGTCTTCCACACGAAATTCAGCATCTGAAATATTTGCCTCAATGCACTCCAATACTTTTTTCATAAATATTTCATCAAGTGGAGTAATCGTAATATCTGTAGGTTCAAGTATGAGTTTACGGCTTTGAGAAAATCTTTCCGCCAACATTTTTCGGGATTTTATTAAGTTTTTTACTCTTACTTCCAGCTCATTAGAATCGAAAGGTTTAGCTACATAATCATCTGCTCCTGTTTCAAGTCCTTCAATTTTATTCACAGAATCGGTTTGCGCTGTCAATAAAATGATAGGTATGTGCGAGGTTTGAACATTATTTTTCAAGGAACTACACATCTCTATTCCAGTCATTTTAGGCATTAAAATATCGGAAATAATTAAATCAGGCATTTTTTCTAATCCTAATTGCAAGCCTTCTTGTCCGTTGACGGCTTCTATCACATTATATTTTTTGCAAAGTCTTATGTGCAGATAATTTCGCATATCGTCGTTGTCTTCCACCAACAAAATAAGTGGCTGTTGTTCATCGCTAGAATTATCGACAGACGTTAAGGCTGTACCATCGACCATTGAAATAGGTTCAAAATTGTTAGCGGCATAGTTGTTTGACCTATCATAAGCGATAATTTCAGTTGCTTGCTGTTCTACTCCTAATGGCAACAAAATCTTAAAAGTACTTCCTTTACTTATCTGACTTTCTACAGAAATTGTTCCTTTGTGAAGTTCAACCAATTCTTTGGTTAAAGACAAACCAATTCCAGTCCCTTCATTTTTATGATGATTGTGAACGACTTGATAAAAATGGTCAAAAATATAACTTAAATTATCTTGAGGGATTCCAATTCCACTATCCGAAACGGTTATTTCTACATATTGATTAAGGTCTAAATCTTCATTTTTCCGTTGTTCTACAGCCTTAATTGACAGCACGATACTTCCCGATTCTGTGAATTTAAAGGCATTAGAAAGTAAATTGGTTATGATTTTTTCAATTTTATCAGCATCTGCTAATACAAAAATATCCTCTGAAGAACAGTCTAATACATAAGTAAGTCCTTTTTTCTGTGCGAAAGGTTCGAACGATAAGAATATTGGTTTTAGGAAATCTATCAAATTAAACTTTGTTGTAACAAGCGTCATTTTGCCAGAATCAAGTTTTGATAAATCAAGTAATTGATTGATTAACCGCAACAAGCGTTCTGCATTACGAATCATTAATTGGTATTGATTTTTGGGATTACCCTCGAAAGTATCGTGATACATATCCTTCAAAGGACTTAATATCATTGTTAGTGGTGTACGGAATTCATGCGAAATTTTGGCAAAGAAATTCGACTTTAAGCGTTCCAATTCTTGCATTTTAGTGAGTTCTAAATGCTCTAATTTTAAATCACTTTCCAAACGCATTTGCTTGATAATGAGTTGACGATACCACCACAACAAAGCCATTGAGATAAGTAAATAAAGTAGATAAGCCCACCATGTTTTCCACCAAGGTGGCAGTACCGTAATGCTTAATTTTACCTCAGTTTTATCGTTTGTATCCAAACTTTTCACTCTGAAAGTATATGAACCCGAAGGAACTTTAGCATAGCTGGCATTTCTATCAATACTTGTGTGATGCCAATTTTCATCATAGCCTTCGAGGATGTAAGCAAACTGAGCATTTTGCGGTGCAGAATAATTTAGAGAAGCAAAACCAATACTAAAGTCGTTGTTATCGTGTGAAAGCGTTATTGCTTGGGTTTCGCTAATATGTCTTTTTAATGGCGAATCCTTTTGATTGGGTTTTATCAGAATATTATTGATTTTAAGTTCGGTCAAACAGAGTGGTAGCTTGTTCTTTTTTTCCAAAATGTTTTCTGGGAAAAAACTATTATAGCCGTTAATTCCTCCAAAAAAGAATTCTCCCGCTTTACTTTTGAAAAATGAGCCTTTCAGAAACTCTGGCGATTGTAAACCATCGGCAACAGAATAGTTGATGAATTTTTCCTTTGCAGGGTCAAATTTACTGATGCCTTGATTGGTACTAATCCACAGAAACCCCTTTTTATCTTCTATCAATCCGTTGATAACATTATCTGGAAGCCCATTTTCTTTGGAATATTCTGTAAAAATATCCTTGTTATCATCAAATTTATAAAGCCCTTTACCAGTGCCAATCCATAAATTATGCTTGCTGTCTTCGATAATGGCATTAATCAAATTACTACCAATTCTACCTGATTTACTTCCTTCAAACTTATTATGTGTAAAAGTAAATTTCCCATCTTTTCGGTTTAATCTATCTAATCCACCCCCAAAAGTACCAATCCAAAGATTTTTTCTACTGTCTTCAAATATCACAGAAATTAAATTACTGCCCAGACTATTAGGGTTATTGGGGTCGTTTAAAAATTGTTTGAAAGAGTCCGTCGTTGGTTCGTATAGATTGAGTCCGCCGTAATAAGTTCCTACCCAAAAATTACCAAAACTATCTTCGTACATTGCATACACATTTTCGCCCTTCATATTCGCTCCTTTGTTCGAAGTATGCAGATAATGTTTGAATGTGCGGGTTGTTTTATCAAATAAATTAAGCCCACCGCCCCAAGTACCAACCCATAAATTTTTCTTTTTGTCTATATGAAGTGAAATTACGGCATTACTTCCAAGACTATTTTTGTCTTTTGGATTATAAAAATAACGGAATTGTTTATTAGTTTTCCTATCGAAATAATTGAGCCCACCACCATCCGTTCCTATCCATAAATTACCCAATTCGTCTTCCTGAAAACAAGTAACGTCATTATTATTTAATTTTTGGTTTCCCGAAACACTTAAATTATAGTGTTTAAATTGCTTATGATAATAATCCCATTTATTGATACCTCTGTTTCTCGCACCGAGCCACATTGTGCCCATTCTATCTCTGTACACAGACCACACCGAATTACTGCTGATGCTATATGGTTGAAGTGGGTCAGGGTAAAAATTGGTAAAAGTATTTTTTTGTTGATTATAAATGTATAATCCATTAAGCTGTGTACCCATCCAAATTCTTCCATTCAAATCCTCTGAAAGACATACGATAACATTGTTCCCAAGGCTATTTGGGTCATTTTTTTCATGTTGATATCGTTCAAATGTTATACCGTTTTGGTTTTCTACTAAGCGATTCAATCCATTTTGTGTTCCCAGCCAAACTTGCTTTTTTGAATCCTTGAAGGCACTATTGATAACATTATTGCTGATAGATTTTGGGTTATTTACTTCATTGACATAACTGATAAACTTCTGGTGTTTTTGGTCAAAAAGTTTGAGTCCGCCACCTTTTGTCCCTAACCAAAGATTATAATGACTATCTTCAAAAATCGCTGAAATATTATTGCTGTTAATACTTTTTGGATTTCCGTTGATGTACCTAAAAAAAACAAAGCTATTCTTCTCAGGCACATAATAATTTAGTCCGTTTTCTGTACCAATCCATAGTTTATGATTTTTATCTTCATAAATACAAGTGATATTATTATGGCTGATGCTTCCTTGTTTCTTGTTACTCTTAAAATGGATAAAGGTTTCATTTTCCTTGCTAAAAAGATTCAAACCACCTTCCATTGTTCCAACCCAAATATTCCCTTTCGAATCTTCAAAAAGAGTAGTGATATAGTTATGACTAAGTGAAGAAGTATCAGATACAATATTTTCGAAAGTTGTAAATTTTACGCCATCATAACGATTCAGTCCATTCCTTGTTCCAAACCAAAGAAAGCCTTTTTTATCTTGTAAAATACAGGTGACGGTACTCTGAGAAAGTCCCTCAGAAATATGCTCGAACTTGATATTTCCCAAAGCATCAAAAGCTTGCGCATATCCCTTTACCTGCAAAAAGATGAAGAGCAGTAAAAACAGAGCAATTATTCTTCGAGAAAAACACATTATTTGACGAGTATTTATAGCTTTCATTATTTAAATTATGTAAAATAATCTTGCAATATTACATTTTTCTGTCTTGTAGAACCATTGTTTTTTGCACAAAAACCAATGCTATTTTAATCTTCGCTTTTGCCTAATCTCTTCGTAACAAGATTGTTAAAACCTCATTGGTATTTATGATTTATCCCATCCATGCAAGGTTTATAATCTTCCTTACTTTGTCGTAGCCTAATTGATGACCCAATACTTCATCGAAGGCACGATAAAAGCATTCCATTTTTTTCTCAATTTTCAAAAAATACCATGAAATTATCCATCCCAAAACACTGGTTTTTATTTCTTTTGATATGCCTTGGCTTATCAAAAAAAGGCATGGCTCAAATAATTCAGCCTGCCAAATGGACTTACTCCGTCTCAAATAATTCAGCAAAGGTAGGTGAGCAAACAGACCTTATTTTCAACATTAAGATTGATAAAGGTTGGTATATGTACTCTTCTGATTTCGACCCTAATTTAGGACCGATGGTAACAACCTTCAATTTTCAACCTAACGATACTTATGAATTAGTAGGAAAGATTGAACCTGTTCATCCTAAAAAAAAGAACAGTGAAATATGGGGCGGTACTTATACCTATTTTATGAATCATGCCGAGTTCAGACAAAAAGTAAAGATACGTGCTGTTGATTATAAAGTTTCAGGAAATGTAACTTATCAAGTGTGTACCGAAGCCGATGGAAAATGTGTTTCGCTTGATGAAGGTTTCTCTTTTATGAATCAAAATGCTAAAAATGTAGCTGGAAAATCGGTAACGATTTCATCAATCAAAGGCGATAGCTTAATCAAAGTAGAGGCTTCCGAGAGAGCAATACTTCCTACTAAAAAAGCAGAAGTGCTTCCTAAAAAAGCGAATATTATTCCGGAAAAAAAAGCCGTAGAATCCCTTTTTACTTTTATGTTATTGGCTTTTATGGCAGGTTTGGCAGCTTTATTAACGCCTTGTGTTTTTCCGATGATTCCCATGACGGTGACTTTTTTTACCAACACCAGTAAAGACCGCAAAAGCTCCATTTTCAAAGCACTCATGTATGGTTTTTCGATTGTTTTTATTTATACTTTGGTTGGGACAATCGTTGCCAGAATCAACGGGCCAGAATTTGCCAATTGGCTTAGTACTCATTGGTTGCCGAATCTTATGTTCTTCGTCATTTTTATCTTCTTTGGCTTATCTTTTCTTGGACTTTTTGAAATTGTGCTTCCGCATAGTTTGGTCAATAAAATGGATAAAGAGGCTGACAAAGGCGGTTATTATGGAATTATTTTCATGGCTTTTACCATTGTATTGGTTTCTTTTTCATGTACTGGACCTATCGTCGGGAGTATTTTGGTAGAATCTGCTGGTGGTGCCATTCTAAAACCGATTGCAGGAATGTTTGCTTTTTCGATGGCATTTGCCATTCCGTTTACCTTGTTTGCCATTTTCCCAAATTGGTTAAAATCATTACCCAAATCTGGTGGTTGGTTGAATTCGGTAAAAGTAGTATTGGGCTTTTTAGAATTGGCTTTAGCCTTGAAGTTTTTGAGTACGGCAGACCAAGTTTATCATTGGAGAATACTGGATAGAGAAATTTTTCTGGTATTGTGGATTGCTGTTTTTTCTTGCCTTGGATTATACCTACTTGGCAAAATCAGATTGCCACACGACAGTGAAACTAAATCGGTAAGTGTTCCGAAATTAATTGTTTCGATACTAACTTTTGCTTTTGTATTTTACCTCATTCCTGGTCTTTGGGGAGCGCCGCTTAAAGTTCTTGCTGGTTTTTTACCTCCTATGCACACGCAAGATTTCAATTTTGCCAACTTAAATATTGAAGGTTCTGAGGCATCAGTATCTACTTTATGCGAAACGCCTGACAATCCTGCTTCACTTAGTTTTCCTCATAATATTCAAGGATATTTTGACCTTGAGCAAGCAATTGCTTGTGCTAAAAAACAAAACAAACCTGTATTCATAGATTTCACAGGACATGGCTGTGTAAACTGCCGAAAGATGGAAGAAAATGTTTGGGTGGCTACTCCAGTAATGAGTCGATTGAAAAATGACTTTGTAATGGTAGCCTTATACATTGATGAAAAAATGGAGTTGCCCGAATCAAAATGGTACACTTCAATGTATGATGGTAAGGTTAAATCTACGATTGGAAGCCAAAATGCCGATTTGCAAATCACTAATTATCAAAATAATGCTCAACCATATTATGTAATTCTTGACCCGAATACGAAAGAATTACTGGTAAATCCTGTATCCTACGAAACCGATATTGCGAAGTTTACTTCATTCCTTGATGCTGGAATAAATACTTTTAAACAGAAGTATAAAAAGGCGATTCTATAAATAATTTATCCAACACATTTTACGGTAAAATATATCAAATGAAAAATAGACGTGAATTTTTGAAAATCGCTGGAGGTGCTACTTTTTTAAGTATAATCGGCTCAGAAATGGCTCAGGCTACACAAGTAAAAAATGTGGGAGTAAACCTTTTTTCTCTACGTGAACCAATGGGCTTAGACCCCATTGGTACATTGACTCAATTAGCCAAAATTGGCTACAAAGTAATTGAATCTGCACCGAGTGCAAAAGGTAACTATTATGGATTGACTCCGAAGGAAATCAAACAAGTAATGAACGATTTAGGGCTGATACTTTCCAGTGGTCATGCCATCATTAATGCCAATTGGCAGAAAAGTATCGACGAAGCGGCTGAGACAGGACAAGAATTTTTACTTTCACCCATGCTTCCTGCTAAAGGACAAACAGTTGATAATTACAAAAAAGCAGCAGAAACCTTTAACAAAATGGGTGAAGCTTGTAAAAAATCTGGTGTGACTTTTGGTTTTCATAACGGTGTTACTGAATTTGAAAAAGAAAATGGACAAGTATTATACGACGTTTTATTAGATAATACGGATGCCGAATTAGTAAAAATGGAATTGGATTTAGGTTGGGCTATTGTGGCTGGAGCGAATCCTGAATATTATTTTGAAAAGTACGCTGGTCGTTTTCCACTTTGGCATATCAAGGATATTAAAAAAGATAAAGACGAAAGTATAGAGTTTGGTAAAGGGAAAATAGATTTCGTATCACTGCTCAAACAACAACAAAAATCTAATATGAAATATATGTTTGTTGAACAAGAACATTTGACGCAACCAGCACTTGCTACCATGCGTGATAATTTTAACTACTTGACAAAGTTGAAATATTGAGTTTAAAGAATAAGAGTACAACCAGTGGGCAGATAGAGACAAAATCTATCTTGCCCATTTTTTTGTTAGCTGATGATGTAGGTGTAAATAGAGATTTATGATTCTTGAAAACCTGCTTTAATATGTCCTATCAATTTCACATTATCCTCAACCGTATTCTTAAAGTATTCAATCATTACAATTGCCATATTGCTATTGGTTTCGTCATTGGTATTACGTTCCAAAATACTCATTATTCTTTCTTTCAATTTTAGATTACGCTTGGCAATCTTCTTAATTTCTCTTCCCATTACTCTGGCTGCCAATTCTCTGAGGCTAAATTCTTCTTCTCCAAATAAATCTAAATGATTGTTATAAATTTCTTCATTATACATATCAAAAAAATGATTGAGAATATCGCTGATGTCCTTAATATCGTCTCTTCGATGTTCTGGTCTATCATCGAAAGCTATCATTTTCAACAATACTATTCCTGGCAATGTACAGAATTTGAATTGATGTTCACCTTCCAAATTCAATTCGGGTAAACCTTCATTGTAAATTTCTGTAAAACCTTGCAATGAGATATTCGTCAAGCCTATTCCGTTAGTTGAAACCTTACCATTTTCATCTTCAATTGCTCCAAAAGGGAGTAAATCTACCTGAGTTCGTCCTTTCCAAATCAGCACAAAGTTGTTTCCTTTGTACGGAAAAAAGCCTTCTTCGTAGATTAAATGCTCTCGGAGTTCGTCATAAGTTGATATGTTATTGATAAATACTGCAAAATCAATATCCCCCGTAGTTCTTCGAGGTTCAATTTTGTTGATGCCACTCATCCAAACATCACGAGCCACTGCACCTACCAAATAGAAGTCAACCCTGTATTTTGTTAATCCTCTTTCCAGAGCGGACAACATCTCTGATATTTCGGGTTGTTGTCTGAGTTGATTATAATTGAGTTTGTAGGTATTCATCATAAATTTTTTGAGCTGTTTCAATACATCTTCTATCATTAATTGCCATCAAATCGGCATACACAACAAGCGGTGGGGCTGTTTTGTGAGCCGAGTTATCCTCTTTCCAAAACTTCTGATAAACTTTCACATTTCCTTTTTCATCTGGAATCAGTTTATAGTTTTTAATGACTTCATTACGACTTTCTTCTGTGTATAGCGTAAACTCAGCAGGGTGAAGATAATCGGTTAATAAATTCCCTGCAGGTTCACCACCCCAAACGGCTTTTGTAGTATCAAAATCTTTCCATGCCAATAAATTATCTTCTTTCAAGAAACGAAACGTTCCAATGCGTAAAGTTGGTTTTAGATTTTTGGTAAATTCATCCGCCCATTTTTTAATTAATAATTCAATGTTAGTGAGTTTTAGGGTATTTTTATTAATTGATAAAATAAAATTATCCTGTTTCAATCCTTGAATAATATTGGTAATATTTCCGATTGAAGTACCTGTTTGTTCTGCAATTTGTCGATAAGGTTGATTAATTAAGATTGGGTTTTGGAGAAATTCAAATAATACTTTCAAGCCTGTTTTAGTAAATGCCCGATTGCGATTATCAATTTCAATTTTCATAGGTTCATGAGTGTCTATCCAGAACATTTTATTACTCTCTCTCAAGTAAAAATTACCATTAGCTTCCAGATAAGCTACATTATGAACTTGCAATTGCTTTTTAATGGCAGGTGAAATTCGACTTGCCACCAACATAAAAGGTTTAAATTGTTCATTAAGTTGGTAAATTTTTGGCAAAGCCTGATTTTTCATTTCTCCTTTTATTTCAACATTATAAGTAGAAACCTCATTAGGAAATATTAAAGACAATATTCCATCTAAATTCGGAATACCTTTTTGTTTCCAATTCCCTTTAATCAGAGTCGTTTTTTGAAGATTATCAAGAGCTTTATAAATGATTATTTGTTCTTGTGTGTTCATTTTTTTAAAGTGTTTACGAAATCGTGAACAATCATTATTTGTGAACAAATGTAGGAAGTTTATTTATGAAATTCAAATTATAATTTGAATTTCATAAAAGCCTTTAAAAGGCAGTAAGTTGCTGATAAATAATAAATTGTGCTTAAATATATCTCAATATGAGTAATTGAAACAAAATAGCCAATATTCGTACAACATTCCTGAGGAAGAAATCTGTATTAAAAAATGCTGAAATGAAAAAGGCATAAAAAAGCAATAAAACAGCTTTTTTATGCCTTTGAGAACTAAAATTCCAAATGTCAAATTAATTCACCTTTCTACTTACACATGTCTCAACAATGTTTGAGACAATTGATTTTTGGGAATATTTCCTCCTACAAATTTCTCTTTCAATGCACCATTTTTGAAAATCAAGATAGTCGGAATAGAGCGTACTCCTAAAGTAGCGGGAATGGTTGAGTTGGCATCCACATCCATTTTAGCTACAATTGCTTGTCCTTCAACTTCTACAGCTAATTCTTCCACTATTGGTCCAATCATTTTGCATGGGCCACACCACTCTGCCCAAAAATCTACTAAAACAGGCTTATCTGAATTGATTAATTCCTGAAAATTATCATCGGTTGCTATTACGTATTTTTCCATTATCGTCTTTACTAGAGTAATTTCTATTTTAGATTTTGTAAGCCGCTAACCTTTTACAGTTTATTTCCATACTTTCCAGAACAGGACCACTAAAATTATCTTGTTCAACGATAAAGTGTTTCATGCCTGCTTTTTTAGCTTCTTTCAGTAAGTTGGTATAATCTATTGTGCCATCGCCAATTACCACATTTTTCTTAGTGTCCAACTTCGACATATCTTTAATATGTCCCAGCGTAAAGCGTTCTGGATATTTTTTGAAGTAAGCTATTGGGTCAGCTTTTGCCGCAACTAACCAGTAAACATCCATTTCCCATTGTACTAGTTTTGGGTCGGTATTATCAAGGAGATAATCAAAAATCAATGAATCTCCCACTTTTTCAAACTCGTAAGCATGGTTATGAAAAGAAAACTGTAAGCCTGATTGATGACAAGTTTCACCTGCTTTGTTGAACAATTCGGCAGTTCTTTTTAAATCATCTGGCGTAGTTCTCAAACTTGGAAATAAGTAGGCACAAGTAAGATGCTTTTGTCCTGTTTCAGCAGCTTTTTCCACCAACTCATCAAATCTTGATAGGAGTGTAGCTTGTCGCCATGTTTCAGCTTTTTGTTCTTGTGTCCCAGAAATCAAATGACTACCGATGAGTGTCAAGCCTTTATCTTGTAGCATTCCAGAAAACTCTTTGGGTATCATGCCAAAGTAATGTCCTTTACTATTTGAAAAAGCTTCTACTTCTTTATAGCCCATTTTAGCTATTTGCTCTAAGGTTCCGTGCAAATCTTTTTCTAAAAGGTCTTTGATAGAATACAGTTGAATACCAACCGTTTTAATTTCTTTGGCTGTTGAAATACTCTCTGTGTGCAGGATATTTCCTTTCATTATTTCTGGTATTACCAAGGTTCCCAAGGCAATTGCACCAGTATTTTTGAAAAAATTTCTTCTATTGATATTCATGTTAATACGTTTTATTAAATATGAAATTTATACTTCTACAACAGATTGTTTACTCTCTAAAACCATTAAAAACCTTTCGGCTTCTAAAGCTGCCATGCAACCAGAACCTGCCGCTGTTACTGCTTGTCGGAAATTTTTATCCTGTACATCGCCACAAGCAAATACACCCGCCACATTAGTTTTGGTAGAATCAGGTTGGGTAATAAGGTATCCTTGCGAATCCATTTCAAGATATTTACTAAATACGTCTGAATTGGGTTGATGACCGATAGCGACAAAGAATCCCTGAACAGGAATTATATCAATTTTCCCTGTTGAAACTTCTCTTACTTTGATGGCTTCCACCACATTTTCTCCTAATATTTCCTCTGTTTCTGTATTCCAGTGAATGGTGATATTTGCCGTATTTTTTACTCTTTCTTCCATGATTTTTGAAGCTCTCATGGTACTTTTTCTAACGAGCATGTGTACATGTAAACAAATTTTGGACAGATATAAAGCTTCTTCACAAGCAGTATCGCCAGCTCCTACTATGGCTACCGTTTGTTTTCGATAGAAAAACCCATCACAAACAGCACAAGCAGAGACGCCACTTCCATTCAATCTGGATTCTGAGGGTAAGCCTAACCATTTGGCAGAAGCTCCTGTTGCAATAATTACTGCATCAGCCGTTAAGGTTTTTTCGCCATCAATCGTCACAACATGAGGATGTCCCGAAAAATCTACTTCAGTAACTACGCCATAACGCACGTCTGTTTCAAATCTTTTGGCTTGTTTAGCGAACATTTCCATCATTTCAGGGCCACCCACGCCTTCAGGAAATCCGGGGTAATTTTCAACATCGTTTGTAATGGTCAATTGTCCACCGGGCTGATTTCCAACATACATAACAGGTTTAAGATTTGCTCTGGCAGCATAAATAGCAGCCGTATATCCAGCAGGACCAGCTCCTATAATCAAAGTTTGTAAGTGTTCCATTGATATATTAAAAAGGAAGAATAAGTATTTGGAATAAATTAATTGAGAAGATAAACCTATAAGAATTGATGATTGAGTGTCTGATTATTAGACAATTACAAAAATGCTTATAGGTTTAATGAAATCGAATTTTGGACTTGCTATTAATAAACTCTACCTACTTGTTCCACAATCATTCTTTTCATTTTTTGTGGAACGATAGTGCCTTGCGTTCTGTAAAGAATTTTTCCACCGGGAGCAATCAGCAATGTATAAGGTAAAGCACCTTGCCATTTTGGATCAATGGCTTCAATTAATTTGTACTTATCTTCTGAATTATAAATATAATTTTGACCTGATGCTTGCATTCTTTTTAGCAATTCTTGAGCCTTATCTTTTTTGTCTGGTTTATCCGCACTGATGGTGATAAATTCAAAATCACGTCGTCTGTACATACGATTGATATTGACAAATTCAGGCATTTCAGTAACGCAAGGTCCACACCAAGTTGCCCAAACGTTGATTAATTTTACTTTATCCGTTTTATTAGCAAGTAGTTCTGCAATTCCTTTATCATCAATGATATTCATGTTTACGGGTTCTTTTGCCCATTCTAAAGGAGCTTTTACCGCCCATTCACTTTTTTCTGACCACTTCGTTGAGCAACCAAATGTTTTGGTAACTGGCGTAGCAACTGGGTTTCCAGCCAAAAGAGCATCTAAAGCATTTCGGGCATCTTCTGCATTAGCTTTACCTGGTTTTTCAGCACCATCAAGGCGACCAACGTATTGAAGTTTACGGCTTTTATCAAAAATAAATAGGTGAGGAGTAGCAATTGGGCCATAAGCTCTTGACATTTTTTGCGTTGCTCCATCATATAAATAAGGAAAAGTATAACCTTTTTCTTTGACACGAATCTTCATTTCTTCAAATGAATCACTCATATCGCTATAACCTAATTCGTCGAGAGCAATTGCCTTTGGGTCATTTGGCGAAACAGCAATTAAAGTAACTCCTTTGGCTTTGTATTCATTCGCCAAAGCAATAATTCTATCTTCATAAGCTTGTGCAGTTGGACAATGATTACAAGTAAAAACGATGGCTAATACTTTAGCATTAGCAAAACTCTTTAAGCTATACGTTTTTCCGTCTGTTCCTGGTAAACTAAAATCAGGAGCTGAAGCTCCGATTTCAAGTGTTTTTACATCGGCAGCAAAACTGCTCCAACTCAATAAGAGCATAAAAAGAATAGCTTTTCCTAAAAATAAATTTGGTCTTGAAAATTTCATAATTACCTTACGATTTAAAATTTTGAAAATTAAAATGTTTCTGTTTTCTGTTTTAAAACATTGGATAATTGCAAGTGTTTGAATTAGACAATTACAATTATTTATATTTTAAACCATATTTTGTTGTGTCAAAATTGGAGATAAAATCAGCCCCAGTACCATGACAGATGTAACAAAAAGCAAGGGTATTTTAGGAAAGAATTCAAGATTTGAAGACTACAGACGATTTTCTAAGGAGAAAGAGAATGTATAAAACAAAAAATCGGTACCGAACTATTTCGATACCGATTTCCTGCATTTCAAAAGAAGATAAAATTTAATGTTTTCAGGGAAGTGGTATGCGGCTTTTTGAAGTTATTATCTTCTGTCAATCTTATATAATCGACCTTGGTCAGTGATAGCGTATAAAGCGCCGTCAATGCCTTGCGTAATATCTCTAAATCGCTGACCTTCATTCGAAAGTAATCTTTCTTCACCAGTTACTTTATTATTCTCAATAACCAGCCGAACGATATGTGTACCACTGAGCGAGCCTATAAAAAGGTTGTTTTGCCATTCAGGAATACGATTACCACTATAGAAAGTCATGCCACTTGGCGACACCACAGGATCCCAATAATACACAGGTTGTTCCATTCCATTTTGTTGCTGAATAGCTGAACCTATAGCTTGTCCTCCATACTCTATGCCATAAGTAACAACTGGCCATCCATAATTGCTACCTGCTTGTAAACGATTGATTTCATCGCCACCACGTGGACCATGTTCGCTTTGCCATACATCTCCCGTTACTGGATGGACTGCTAAACCTTGAGGGTTTCTGTGTCCCATCGTAAATAATTCAGGCAAAGCATTCGATTGACTAAAAATTGGATTTCCCGAAGCAGGCTGACCATTTGTTGTAATACGCACTACTTTCCCCAAGCTACTATTGGCAGACTGCGCCATAGTACGGATTTCTGAAGAAGAACGTTCTCCGATACTTACTATTAGATTTCCAGTGCGGTCGAAAACAACTCGTCCGCCATAGTGTAAGTTGCCATTATAAGGAGTATTTGAACGATAAATGACGCTTATTCCTTCCATGCTCGTTTCGTTATTGGCTAATCTAGCTTTAGCAACCGACGTAACAGTACCTCCAGAAACAGATTCTGAAAATACCCAATAGACCATTCTATTAGATGCAAAAGCAGGGTCGATACACAAACCAAGTAAACCACCCTGACCTGCGGAATTGACAGTAGGTATCCCACTAATAGGATTACTTACTTCACCAGTAGTAGGAGTAACAATACGCATACGTCCTGCTTTTTCTGTTATTAATAGACGTCCGTCAGGTAAAGCAGTGATTCCCCAAGGATTGGAAAGATTTGTAGTAAGGTTACTTACTTGATAGTCGGAAACTGTTCGTACACGATTTATACGGGTTTGCCCAGAAAAAGCAGGACTATAATTAGTATTTGGTGGGTTTGTTTCCACGGGCGAAGTAGGAGTGCTTGGAGTGCTGGGCGTATCAGAACTACCATTTTGTGAACAATGAGAAAATATCATTAAGCATCCTATAAAGTAAATAATATTGTTATTCCTGTTCATAAATAAAGAAAGTTTATATAATTAAAGATTTAGTCAAGACATGATTTATTGCTTTGATAACTAACGAAAAATCGTTGGGTGTATTTCTATCTTATGTGTAGTAGATTTCAATACTCTGAAATTTTGGTGGGATAAAACAAAAAATCGGCACCAAAATAACTCGATACCGATTCCCTGCATTTCAAAAAATACTGTTGTACTCGTCATCACTTACTGGCTGTAGCCATTCTGTTTTGTCTTTGTCATAGTCGGGAACTAGAGCAATATGTCGCATTAAACTTTCATGAGAAGCTCCGTGCCAATGCTCTACACTTTTCGGAATTTTTACCACATCGCCTTTTTGAATTACTTCTATAGGCTTCCCTTTTTCTTGATAATAGCCTGTTCCTTCAATCACAAACAATATCTGACCGCTGACGTGCGTATGCCAATTGGTTCTTCCTTTTGGTTCAAAAGTAACCGTAGCCATATTGATGTTATAACCTTCGTCGGGTTTTACATTTATATTTACCCAAACTGTTCCTGTGAAATACGCTGTGGGTGCAGCTACACCTTTATCAATAAATGATGTCATTTTGAGATTGATTTATAGTGAATACCGATTTTTGTAAGCCAATTTGCTATTAGTGTTTTGGCTTCTTCTGCTTTTTCATCTTTCATGACAAATAAAATGCCATCTCGTTCTATTCCGCCTTTGATTTCGAACCCTTCTACCACGTTACTCTTTTTACAAAGCTCTTTTACTGTTTGGAAACTACTTCCAATTCCATAACCAGCATTGGTATTGAAGGGAACAATCGTCTTTCCGCTTAAATCATATTGCTTTAAAAAACTTTTCATTGGCGGCGGTAATTGCATTCCCCAAGTTGGAAATCCTACAAAGACTACATCGTATTTCCCAATGCTGTCAATTTTTGTTTTTAATGGTGGAAGAAAACCCGTTTCATTTTCTTTGGCTACTTGTGCTACCGTTGCTTGATAGTTTTTGGGATATGGTTTTTCTAATTCAAGTGCTACCAAATCACCCCCAATATTTTTCTGAATAATTTCAGCAATTGCTTTTGTATTGTTGGTTCGAGATAAATACACAATCAAGATTTTTTTATGACGAATCACTTGTGCTTCTGAACACGAACATAGCGTACAAAAAGTAAACATGAGTAACGAAATAGTGATTTTCATAGATTTTATTCTTTTTATGTGAAACATCTTTGATTGTATTCTGTATTTGATATTACTGAGTAAGGTACTTTTCAATCACAGACTCACAATTCATTCATTTACTTCCCAACTCTTTGCATTAGATGAGCTGGATAGCGGTCTCCTTGAACATTGGTTTTTGCAAAGGCTTCATCAATGGCTTTTACATCGTTTTCAGATAAATCAATAGAAGCACCACCAATATTTTCAGTTAAACGATGTGATTTTGTAGTGCCCGGAATTGGTACAATCCAAGGTTTTTGTGCGAGTAACCAACCCAATGCAATTTGTGCAGGCGTTGCTTGTTTTTGAGAAGCAATTTCAGCCAATAACTCCACCAATTTTTGATTCGCTTTTCTGTTTTCTTCCGTAAAACGAGGAACGAGGTTTCTAAAATCTGTTGGGTCAAATTGCGTATCAGCGTTGATAGCACCCGTTAAAAACCCTTTACCTAGTGGACTAAATGGCACAAAGCCAATGCCTAATTCTTCAAGCGTAGGTAAAATGGCTAATTCGGGTTCTCTCCACCAAATCGAATACTCACTTTGCAAAGCAGTTACAGCTTGTACAGCATGCGCTTTACGGATTGAGTCAACTCCTGCTTCTGAAAGTCCAAAATGTTTTACTTTTCCCTCTTGAATAAGGTCTTTAACCGTTCCTGCCACATCTTCCATTGGTACAGAAACATCTACTCTGTGTTGGTAAAATAAATCTATGACATCTGTTTTTAAGCGTCTCAAAGATTCTTCCGCCACGGCTCTGATGCGTTCTGGACGACTGTCTTGTCCTTTTTTAGAATCTCCATCTTTAAAGCCAAATTTAGTAGCAATCACTACTTCTTTTCTAAAAGGCGCTAAAGCTTCTCCAACCAACTCTTCATTTTCTTTACCATAAGCTTCTGCCGTGTCGAAAAAAGTAATTCCTTGTTCGTAAGCTTCTCTAATTAAATTGATAGCAACTTGTTTATCTGTAGCTGGACCATAGCCAAAACTTAATCCCATACAACCCATTCCAAGGGCTGATACTTCTAATCCACTGTTTCCTAATGTTCTTGTTTTCATGTTGATTTTGTGATTGTTTATCTGTTTGATCTTAGTCAAAACCTTAATGACAATACAAATTTCAGCCTTTATTATTTTCAAAAAGTATATATATTCCTGATGTTACTACCATCATTACTGATTTGAGGATTTGGGTGAACATAGATAAAATCAGACTGCTATATTTACATCAATAGATTTAAAAATTAGGGTTATGGAAAATAATATTATAAAGCTCGAAAAGGTATCGGAATACAATGCAATAAAGGGTATAGATACACAACATCCACTGATAAGTGTGTACGATAATTCAAAAACAAAAGCACTTCCAAATCACTGTCGTTTTCATTTTGGCTTTTATGCTATCTTTTTGAAAGAAGTACGTTGCGGAGAATTAAAATATGGAAGAAATAGCTACGACTATGATGAAGGAACGCTTGTTTTTGTAGGACCAGGGCAGATTTTGGAAGTAAATCATGATGAAAGTTACCAGCCAACAGGTTGGGCTTTACTTTTTCATCCTGATTTAGTAAAAGGAACGGCTCTTGGAAAATTAATGAGTCAGTATTCATTCTTTTCGTATGAATCGCATGAAGCACTTCATTTGTCTTTGAAAGAACAGCAAATTATCAAAGACTTATTCAGCAAACTTGAATATGAAATAAGCCAAGCAATTGATAAACACAGTAAAAGAATCATTACCAACAATATTGAATTACTCTTAAATTATTGTGTTCGTTTTTATGATAGGCAATTTATTACTCGTGAAAACATCAATACTGATGTTTTATCAAAATTTGAACACTTTTTACATGACTATTTCTATGCTGAAACAACCACAGAATTAGGACTTCCAAGTGTTGGTTATTTTGCGAATTGTTTGAATCTTTCACCAAAATATTTTGGGGATTTAATCAAAAAAGAAACTGGAAAAACGGCTCAAGAACACATTCATTTAAAATTAGTCGATGTAGCGAAAGAGCGGATTTTTGATACCGAAAAATCAGTCAGTCAAATTGCCTTTGAACTAGGATTCAAATATCCACAGCATTTTAATAGAATGTTTAAAAAGAGTACAGGCTATACGCCAAATGAATATAGAATGTTATCGAATTAGATTAATTGTTTATAAATCAAATACTTAAAATACAATAATGCAAAAATATATCATTAAATTCCAGCCCCAAAAGGTTCAAATCGTATTCCTTTTTCTTATTTCTTTCGCTATGATTTTTTCATCACACACATCGTCTGCCCAGCAAAAAGACATGATGATTCGTATTGCAGAAATAGAGATTTTTCCCGAAAGTCTTGAGGAGTATAAAGCTATTTTAAAAGAAGAATCTGGAGCATCAGTAAAACTGGAAGCGGGTGTTGTGTCTATTTTACCTATGTTTCAGAAGGAAAATCCGACTTTAATAAAAATTCTGGAAATATATGCAAACCGAGAAGCGTATGAGGCACACTTAAAAACTCCTCATTTTTTACATTATAAAACTTCAACCCTGAAAATGGTGAAGTCATTAAAATTAATAGAAATGAATGCCTTGGATTTGGAAGCTTTACCAGCAATCTTTTTGAAGATGAAATAAATACATTATATGAGCTATCCCCAATTTTAAAATTAAATAGCGGTTGAAAAACTAATTTCGACCGCTTTATGATTTATGGAATCAGTTCAAATGTTACGGTTACATCGCCTGAACCAAGTGCTTCGGAAAGGTTAGTAGTATCGTCTATTTGTCCAAGTTTTGTATACCTGTAAGAGCTTGAAAATGTTTTGTAGAAAAGTACAAAAGTGTTTGAGCCGTACATCATCAAATCTCCGTTATGAATAGAAGATGGTACAGATGAATTTGTTGGTAAACTTTTGGGAAGGTCAAAGTATTTTTCATTTCCATTGAGCTCATTCATTTTAATAGTAAGAGGCAACATCGCTTTAAAAGCTACTGATGTTGTATTATCGAGAAGTGTTGCCGAAAAAGTAAATGAATTTACTTTTATGCTTAATTTATTGCTCATCTGTACGCTATTAATTGTATCCGATTTGGCTGGATTTATCTCTATATTACTAGGTTGTTTTACCTCTCGACTACAAGAGGTAAAACAGGTAATTACAGAAAAAACGAATGGGTAAAAAAAAATGGTAGATTCATTTTATGTTTATTTAAAAGCTTGTTCCATCAATTACAAACCTTTTATGACCTGATTCATTTTTAATGATTTTTTCCCAAGTTTCATTGATTTCTTCAGCCTTAATCAGTTGTGTATCAGGGAAAATGTTGTTGTCTGCACAATAATCCACTACTTCTTGAGTCTCAGGGATTCCTCCAATCAGCGAAGCATTATAATTAACACGAGAAATAGATAAACCAAGATTGTTTAATGTGATATTAAATCCAACAGGCATTCCGACTTGTGTAAAATGTCCATTTCGTTTTACGACGGATGTATAAGCGGCAACATCATATTGTACAGGAATGGTGGAAATCATGTAATCCAATTTTCCTTTGTAAGGTTTTAGTTTAGCAATATCATCCACAACGATTACTTCTTTAACTCCCAAAGAAAGTATTTCTTCTGTTTTCTTTGCTGATGAAGTAAAAGCATAGACTTCTGCACCTTTTGAAACAGCCAATTTGATGGCAATATGTCCTAATCCGCCCACACCTGCTACTCCAATTTTATCTCCTTGTTTCACTTTCGCATTCATCAAAGGCGAGTAAGTGGTAATACCTGCACAAAGTAATGGTGCTGCTTTTTCTAAACTGATGTGTTCGGGAATATGAACTGCAAAATGGTCTCTTACCACAATATTGTTGGAATAACCACCTTGCGTAATACCTGTTGGAGAAGTTTTATCGGGCGCACCATAAGTAAATACAGTTGCACCATTATCACAGTGATGTTCTTCGCCATGTGTACAACTTTCACAAGTCATACAACTGTCAACCATACAACCTACGCCCGCTCTATCGCCAATTTTGAATTTGGTGACATTTTTTCCTACAGCAGCAACAATCCCAACAATTTCATGCCCCGGAACTTGAGGATATTGTTGCGTTCCCCAATCTCCCTTCATTTGATGGATGTCTGAATGACAAATGCTGGCAAATTTAATATCAATTAAAATATCATTATCGCCTACAGGTCTGCGTTCAAATTCCCACGGACTTAATACTCCAGATGTATCTTTGGCTGCGTAGCCTCTTGATTTTATGTTTGTACTCATTAGTTTTATGTTGAAATTTTTACGTGATATTGCTATCGCATTGAACTATAAATTATCAATATCAAAAGGCATTTTGCGTACTCTTATGCCCGTTGCAGAGAAAATAGCATTTGCCAAAGCAGGAGCAACGGGTGGAAGTCCAGGCTCGCCAACGCCTTTGATGTCTTTTCCACCTTCTGCTAAAATATGTACTTCTATTTTTGGCACTTCACTGATTCGTAATACAGGATTATCGTGAAAATTACTTTGTTCTACTTTCCCTTCGGCAAACGTAATTCCGTTTTTGATGGCTGCGGTAATGCCCATTACAACGGCTCCTTCTACTTGTGCTTTTACGGTGTCAGGATTCACGACTGTTCCTAAGTCGATTACAGCATAAACTTTGTCGATTTTTACAGCATTGTTTGAAAGTTTTGTTACTTCAATTACTTGTCCGCCCAATCCTGCAAAAAATTCCCATTGTGCCACACCACGACCTTTCCCTTTAGGCAAAGGAGTATCCCATTTTGATACTTCTTTGAGTTTATTTAGTACTCGTTTGGTGTCAGATTCTTTCGTAAGCATTTCCAACCGAAAAGCCATTGGGTCTTTGCCAGCGGCATGAGCCAACTCGTCAATAAAACATTCATGCGAAAAGGCTAAAGTCGAACTCGTTACCGAACGCCACCAAAACATCGGAATATGAATGTCAGCATACACAAAAAGGTTTTTCATGTTCGGAATCTCATATTTTTGATGACTGATGCCTTCTGTCATGGTGCCATCCAACTTTGTTTTATCATTGTTGGGATTCAAAAAAGACATGATGGTTGGCGAAATCACTTTATGCTGAAATGCCACTAATTTACCATCTTCCGAAATAGCACCTTTAAAAGCAGAAAACGTTGGCGGACGGAATGGTCCTAACTGCATATCGTCTTCTCTTGTCCAAATCATTTTCACAGGCTTTTTGAGTACTTTGGTCAAATTCACCGCTTCAATGATAAAGTCTATTGCTAATCTTCGTCCAAAACCACCGCCACTAAAACCTGTATGCAAAGTAACGGCTTCTTCTTTTAAGCCAAATCGAGTTGGTAAATCACGCATTACATCCGAAGGCACTTGCGTAGAAGTCCAGATTTCCAGCGTATTATCTTCTTTCCAATGGGCAGTACAGTTCATGGCTTCCATTGGCGAATGCGAAACAAATGGAGTTTCGTAAAAAGCTTCAATCTTTTTGGCTGATTCTCCAAAGCTTTTATCAAAATCACCAATATTAGCATCAATTACGCCTTCGTTCTTGGCTAATTCATGCAAAGATTTTGTGTATTCTTGCGAGTTGAAGGTCTCTTTCCCTTGATAATCCCAGTTTACTTTCAAGGCTTTTCGTCCTTTGAGTGCCGCCCAATAGTTTTTAGCAATTACTGCTACGCCTGTTGCTTTATAAACACCAAATACTCTTTCTACTTCCAATACTTGTTCAACACCTGCTACTTTTATGGTAGCAGTTTTGTCAAAATCTTTCAATTTTGCTCCAAAAACAGGACAATGTTCTACCGAGGCATAAACCATATTGGGAATTTCGGCATCAATTCCAAAAACGGCTTTACCAGAAACTTTTAAGGGGACATCTTGGCGTTTGATTGATTTTCCTAAGATATTGAAATCCTTGGCATCTTTCAAAGTAGGATTTTTCGGCACTTCTAATTTTGAAGCCGTTTCTACCAATTCGCCATAGCTTAAACTTTTTCCTGATGGCTTATGAAAAACTTTAGCTTGTTTGGCGTAACACTCTGAAACAGGTACATTCCATTGTTGACTAGCCGCCGAAATGAGCATTTCACGTGCAGAAGCACCTGCTTTACGCATATCGAAATAACTTGATCGTACCGAAAAACTACCGCCAGCAAACTGAGCATCACCAAATTTCTTTTCTCCACCCGTCTGTTTTACTGTGAATTGTTCAGGCGAAAGTTCTAATTCTTCGGCTATCAAAGCAGGAATTGATTGAAAAGTACCTTGTCCGATTTCTGGTTTTGAATTAAAAAGAGTGATTTTTCCAGACCTTTCAATGATGATGTATGGTGTAAGTTGATAGTTTTCTGCAAGAGTGCTTAAATTACTAATTTCAGTAATTTGACCTGCTTTGGCAGAAGAAATTCCTAAAATAAAAGCCGCTCCCGATAAACCTGTATATCGTAAAAAATCACGGCGATTGACGTTTTTAGTTGACATTTTTGTATCGTTTAACGGGTTGATTTAACGGTTTTATTATTATTTTTTGCTGATTTTAACTCATTCGCTGCCGAATGAATTGCTTTACGAATACGCACATAAGTACCACAACGACAGATATTTCCTGACATATAATTGTCAATGTCTTCATCGCTCGGATTAGGATTTGACTTAAGTAATGCTACCGCCGACATAATTTGTCCAGACTGACAATAACCACATTGCGGTACTTGTTCTTCAATCCAAGCCTTTTGAACCACATGGTCGATATTGTTAGCAATGCCTTCGATGGTTGTGATTTTACTCATTGCTTTTACAGAAGAAATTGGCGTTTGGCATGAACGAATCGCTTGTCCATCTAAATGAATGGTACAAGCACCACAAAGCCCCATGCCACAACCAAACTTGGTACCTTTTAGTCCTACATAATCACGAATAACCCAAAGCATGGGCGTATCTGGCTCTGCTTCAACTTTGATAGTTTTGTTGTTGATGTTTAAAGAGTATGTTTTCATTTGAGTAAATATTATTTTACACTTTTAAGATTTTTATTAAAATTATAACTCAACATGACATTCCACATAAAATCTTTATTATTGGGAACATCCGAATCAACTGTTTGATTAATAGTAGATTGTACAGTAAATGGAATATTTTTGTTAGATAAAATTCCTGTGGCAGAGAAATAATCTCCTCTAAAACCATCGGTGCTCAAAAAGTAAACAGATGGCATGAATTGAAACCTAAAATCTCCACCGAGCTTTATATTTGAAATACTTGTATTTAAAAACAATACTTGTGTAAGTTGTGGACCATGTTTCTGTAATCCATTACCTTGTAAATATACTGCACTGACATTCCAATTAGGAAAAATTTGATAGCTTGGCGTAATTTCATAAGCTAAAAACCTTAACATTTCTGTGATTTCAATAGCATTTCCATTATCATCAATGCTTCTTCTAATCAATGTAAAGGCTGGATGAGCACTTACTCGCAAACCAAATGTCTTTTCTTGAATGGCCTGATACCTAAACCAGAAAATCATCCCTCCTTTACTGGCATCTGATACTAAACGAATATCAGGATTAAAACTAAATCTATTTCTTTGCCACGAAAAATTCATAATAGTGGCTGGTCTATGCAAGGAAAAAGTAGGAATGATAGAAAAACCATTGTTCGTAATACCAATTGAACCCGAAAATTTGGTAACAGTACTATCTTGTTGGGCATAACTTGTTTGAATGAACAAAAGTGAAATCAATAAAAAGTTAAATTTTAAGTAAGTCATTTTCAATAGTTTAATGGTTAGGATTTTACGCTTCAAAATTATCTCATAAAGACCTTTAAAATTTTATAGATTTTACTGTTTTACTTACCAATTTTACTGATGCCGAAAATAAGCTTATAATTCTTTGATATATTTCGAACAATATTTCAATCTAAAAGCTGAAAGAACCATGATAATATATGATACAATAAAGCAATACAGTCAGATGTTTAATAACCCAACTTTGCATCCGCTCATTAGTTTGGTTGATTTAAAGAAATCTGATGTGTTGAAGAGAAGTAAGTTTATGATGGGCATTTACGCCATTATCATCAAAGAAGCTAATTGTGGAGATTTACGCTATGGGAATAGTTATTATGACTATGATGAGGGAACGATTGTATTTTTTGCTCCCGGACAAGTAATTACAAATGAACCCGAAGGAGAATTACATCAACCTTATGGTGTAGCTTTGGTTTTCCATCCCGATTTAATCAAAGGAACGAGTTTGGGCAAACAAATTCATGAGTATTCATTTTTTAGTTATCAATCTAACGAAGCATTGCATGTTTCTGAAAAAGAAAGAGAGGTTATCAATGTTTGCTTTGCCAATATAGAATCTGAAATTAAACAGAATATTGATAAACATAGCAAAAAGCTAATCGTAGCCAATCTTGAGTTATTATTAAAATACTGTTCAAGATTTTACGACCGCCAGTTTCTTACCAGAGAAAATGTAAATCATGGTATTATCGAACAGTTTGAACAATTATTAAACGAATATCTTTTTCGTGAAGAACTTCAAAGCAATGGACTTCCGTCGGTAGCTTACTTTGCAGACCGATTACATCTTTCTCCTAACTACTTCGGAGATTTAATCAAGAAAGAAACAGGTAAAACAGCCTTAGAATTTATACAATTGAAATTTATAGACCTTGCCAAAGAGCGAATCTTGGACAAAAGTAAATCTTTGAGTGAAATTTCATATCAATTAGGCTTTAAGTATCCGCAACATTTTTCACGATTCTTCAAGCAAAAAGTAGGCGTTACACCACATGAATATCGAATGAATTGAGCTTTTAATCAATTAATTTTATGGACAAGAGTGATATTTTTCAAAAAATGAGAGCAGGAGAGCCCTTAAAAAAAGAGGATAAAGAGTACAGCAAATTCATGGAAGTTGTTGCTCGAACCATCCGTTTGTGTTCAGAAATGAATGCTTCAGCAACAGATGTAAATCAAGTAAGAACGAAATTGAGTGAAATCATTGGCACAGAAATAGACGAATCAACCGCAATTTTTCCTCCATTTTATACCAATTTTGGAAAATTTATCAGTCTTGGTAAAAACGTTTTTATTAATCATGCTTGCTCGTTTTTGGATTTAGGAGGTATTACGATTGAAGACGCCGTGATGATTGGACCAAGAGTAAACCTTACTTCTGAAAATCATCCCTTAGATCCGACAGATAGAAAAACCGTTATTTTACAAGCAATTGTCATTAAACGAAATGCTTGGATTGGCGCTGGAGCAACGATATTGCCCGGAGTAACAATTGGCGAAAACGCAATTGTTGCAGCAGGTGCAGTGGTAAACAAAGATGTGCCAGCTAATACAATAGTTGCTGGTGTTCCAGCAAAGATTTTGAAAGTGTTGTAAATGAATACTTTATCTTTAATGCAGGAAATAACTATTCAATTTCCTGCATTAAAAAGAATTAAAGCTGAGTGCTTTTACTGTACATCAAAAGTATAAACCTTACCTTTTTCAGTGGTAAAATCATACAAGAAAGTCGGAGGAATTGATGCTAATATAATACTTGCTTTAGGTGAAATAATTGGTTTTGCCGTTTCTTCCGTTACGAACAATGGATTACTATTTTCTCCTTTGGCTGTTTGTAAATTTACATTTTTACCTTTGAGAGCAGCTCCGATGCGCAAGCGACAGTTTCCGCCAATAGTAGATTTTATTTGCAAGCTTGTTACTTTTCCATTCGCCCAAGTCATTTTTACAATTTCAAAACCACCACGAGTTTTCAAGCCTGAAATACTTCCTTTTTCTTTCCAAAAGTCAGGCAATGCTGGCAATAAATGAATGGCTCCATCGTGACTTTGTACCAGCATTTCGGCAATGCCAGAAGTACAACCAAAGTTACCATCAATCTGAAATGGAGCGTGAGCATCAAACAAATTTGGGTAAGTACCACCGCCCGCAGCATTGACGCCTAAAGGAGATAATTGATTTTGAATTAATAGATGCGCATGATTCCCGTCTAACATTCTAGCCCACCAGTTTACTTTCCAACCCATACTCCAACCTGTTGATACATCGCCACGTTGAATCAGGGTATTATTAGCGCCCACAAATAATTCAGGAGTACGATATGGCGAAATTTGATTCGAAGGAAACAAACCATACAAATGTGAAATATGACGGTGCTTGTCGTTCGGACTATCAATATCTTCCATCCATTCTTGTACTTGATTATATTGCCCTATACGCATTGGTGATAATCTTTGACGAATCGTTTTAAGCGTATCTACTAATTGTTGATCTTTTTTCAATAATTCAGCCGCACGAATGGTAACACTGAGCATATCAAAAACAATTTGATTATCCATTGTTACGCCAGCATCAAAAGATGAGCCTTGATGAGCAGCAGGAGCATTTTCTGGTGAAGTTCCCGGATTGATGACCAAGTATTTATTGCGTGGGTCTTCTACCAAATCATCGACAAAAAACAGAGAAGCACCTTTCAAAATAGGATATATTTCTGCTAAATAAGCTTTATTGCCCGTGTAAAGGTAGCGTTCCCATAAATGTTGACATAACCAAGCGCCACCCATACTCCAAACGCCCCAAAAAATTCGGTCAACTGGACCAGTAATTCTCCAAAGGTCAGTATTATGATGCGCCACCCAGCCTCTTGAACCGTACATGATACGAGCAGTCTCTTGTCCTGTTTCCGATAATTCTTTCACCATTTTTAACAGAGGCTCGTGCATTTCTGATAAATTGGTTTTTTCGGCAGGCCAATAATTCATCTGAGTATTGATGTTGATGGTGTATTTACTATCCCAAGAAGGAAACATTTTATTGTTCCAAATGCCCTGTAAATTAGCAGGTTGCCCGCCAATTTTAGAGGAAGAAATCAATAAATAACGTCCGTATTGAAAATATAAACTTGCAAAAGTAGGGTCGTTATTCGTTCTAAATTCATCCAAACGTACATCTGTAGGTTTTTGCTCAGCAGCAGGATTTGAGCCTAAATCTAATTTTACACGATTAAAAAACGATTGAAAATTCGCCACGTGTTCGTTCAATAAAGTAGCATAGGGTTTTGGGAGTGCTTTCTGTAAATCGGCTTCCGTTCTAGCGATTTCATTTCCTGATAAATCTTTATAAGAATTAAAATTGGTTGCAATGTTTACATAAATAATTACTTCATTAGCACCTGTAATTTTGGTCAATGTATCGTTTGAAGTAATGCTTCCTCCTTGTTGCTTAAAGGTTGTTAAAGCATTAAATTTCAGCTGATTGCCTTCTACTCCTTCGTGTCCAGCGGTTGCACCATGCAAAATCAATTGTTTTTTTGAATTCGTACTAAGTTTTACATTTTTTTGTGGCGTAGTAAAAAAAGCGTCCAGTGAAATACTGTTAGCTTTATTCGCTGTAATACGCATGACTAGAGTATTGGTAGGAGAGGAGACGAAGGAAGTTCGGGTATATTGAACGCCATCAACACTGTATGTTGTGGTACTTATGGCACGTTCAATATTTAATTCACGACGATAATTAGTGTAATTTTCATGATTGGCGAAACGTAAATTCAGACTGCCAACTGGTTGAAAAATCTGTCCGTTCGATTTTTTACTTTGTATCGTTTTTTCAGATAAGATTTCAGCCTCCTTTTGTTTTCCATCAAAAACTAATTTACGAACAGCGGGTAAAGAAGCCAGCGCATCAGGATTATCGTTTCTATTGGGGCTACCCGTCCAGACAGACGTTTCGTTTAATTGTAAAATCTCTTGAGATACATTCCCATAAACCATCGCTCCAATTTTACCGTTGCCAATGGGCAGAGCTCTTTCCCATACATTTCCAGAAGGTTTATCATACCACAAAACCAATGATTTTTGTGCCTGAACAAAATTTGAAATAGCAAAAAGGAGGATGAAAAGTACTTTCTTTTTAAATAGATTGTTTGTCATTTTCTAGTAATATGTTTAGCGTATAATAAAGTTTTTCTAAAAGTGAGGTAAGTAAGTGTGGGATGATTCTCTTTTTAGCAAAGGTAAAATTCATTAAAAATACTGTTATAAGATGGATAATCTTATAACAGTATAAGTATTAAAATAGCAAATTATTAGTAACCAGGATTCTGAGTAAGTTTTGGATTAATATCACGCTCTGCTTGAGGGATTGGTAATAACTCGCTAACTCCTTCTTTATAATTAGTTTTACCAATTGATTTCAGATAAGTAGCGGCGTCACCCCAACGGATTAAATCGAACCAACGTAGTCCTTCCATACCTAATTCTACAGTACGCTCTTTTTTAATTGCTGTTCGCATTTCTGTTTGTGTCATGCCTGAACTTAATAGTGCAAGATTGACATCCTTTCTAGCACGAACAGTATTAATGAACGTATATGCCTCTGCGGTTTTTCCTGCTTCATTCAATGCTTCTGAATACATCAATAACAAATCGGCATAACGCATAAGAATATAGTTTTTAGGGTCGTCGGTTTTACCAATGTTTGTTCCTTTACCAACTACATATTTTTTTGAATTATACCCTGTTGACGAAGTAGATGAACTATAAGGTATTCCTTGGAAAACATCTCCATCTCTAAATACTGTATAGCCTAATCTTGGGTCATTTGTTGTAAAAGTATTTACAAAAACTTTAGTCGGGCAACTCCAGCCATAACCACCATCTAAAGTAAAACCCGAACCCCTTGGTGCATCGTAGTTATTAGTAGCATTGCCCAAACCTCCTAAAAATGATGCGTACTGAATTTCAAAAATGGATTCTTTCCCGTTTTCTGTAGCCAGTTCAAAGTTATCAAAATATCTGTCGAATAGGCTGTAAACTTTGCTATCTATTACTTCTTTAGCTTTACTTGCTGCTTCGTTCCATTGCTTGCGGTATAAATATACTTTGGCTAAAAAGGCTTTGGCTGCTCCTTGGGTTGCTCTACCAAGGTCTGATGCTGGATAAGTAAGTGGTAGTCCTGCTTCTGCACTTTGTAAATCCTTGATAATTTGCTGATAAACTTCCTCTTTACTATTTCTAGCTACCAAAAAATCACTTGGATTCGTCTGTGGTTTTGTAATCAAAGGCACATCACCAAATAGAAGTATCAAATAATGATAATAAACCGCCCTTAAAAAAGATGCTTCTGCTAATACTCTTTTTTTAAGATTTGCATCCATCTGAATAGCAGGCACTTTTTCTAAGACCAAGTTCGCTCTAAGAATGCCTTGATAGGCAGCATTCCATGTATTTCTAACAGCCCCGTTGTCGGAAGTAATGTTATTATTTTCAATTTGAGCCCAATCTGCTGCATCCCCTAATGATGTTGCGTCGCCAGCCAAATAATTTCCATAATAACAAAGTCCAAACTGACCTAGCCCATTGTACATCAATGGCTTGTATGCTGCATTGGTCGCTCTAACAGCATCGTCAGATGTTTTGTAAAAATTCTCTGTAGTTACTGCATTAAGAGGTTGCTTTTCCAGAAATTCCTTATCACAACTGCTTAGTAAAGCAATTACGAAAAATGTATATATTGTTTTTTTCATGATTCTATACGAATTAAAAGTCTAAATTGATACCAAAAAGGATTGTTCTAGGTTGTGGGTAAGTCATTAAACTGGTAAAGTTATTGTCTCTTCCCGCACCAACTTCTGGGTCAAACCAAGGATATGGCGTAACTGTAAGTAAATTCTGACAGCTAGTATAAACCCTAATTTTATTAACACCCAAAGTACCTTTTGGCAAAGTATAACCCAACTGAATATTTTTGATACGCATATAACTAGCATTATACACCCAGAAATCAGAGGTTCTACGGTTGTTGCTTGGATCACCCCAAACCAATCTTGGAACATGGTTACTAGTACCCGGACCAGTCCAACGAGTAATATAATCGGCCGTGGTATTATCAAAATTATCCATTAATCTACGTCCGCCTGTGCCGTCAATATAAACCTCTCTTCCTTGTATTCCTTGAATAAAAATACTGAGGTCGAAATTTTTATAATACATATTGGTGGTTAATCCATAGCTCAATCTTGGAATAATATTGCCAATATAATCTCTGTCCAAATCATTGATTACTCCATCATTATTCGAATCTTTCCACTTGATGTCCCCCGGTTTGGCATTAATTTGGGTTGCATGTTTATTGATTTCCTCTTGGTTTTGGAAAACGCCCTCTTGTACATATCCAAATATTGAACTAATAGGATGTCCTTCTGCTGTTTTGAATACACTAGAGAAAATGGGTAAGCCTGCTAAAGAAACTACTTCATTTTTTATTGTTGAGATATTAGCATTAATATCGTATTTGAAATCGCCTGTTCTTTTACGATAAGTAAGCCCTAATTCAAAACCTGAATTGCGAACAGAACCCACATTTTGATAAGGTGCACCTGTTACTCCTGTTGTTCCTGGAATAGGTACTTGCACGAGCATATCTGAAGTAAGTTTTGAAAAATAATCAGCCGTAATCGACATTCTATTATTGAAAAGTTCTAAATCTACTCCTATATCACTAATGGTTGTTGTTTCCCACTTAATGTTTGGATTACCCAATGAAGTAGGAGCGACCCCAGGCGCAATACCTTGATTACTACCCAATACATAGTTCTGTGATAAATCTAAACCAGAGGTAAAAGCATATAAACCAATTTCCTGATTACCCAATTGTCCCCAGCTACCACGAATTTTAAGGTCTGAAATTGCACTAAGGTCTTTCATGAAATCTTCGGCAGAAACCCTCCAAGCAGCAGCGAATGATGGAAATACGCCATATTTATTATTGGTACCAAAACGGGAAGACCCATCAATACGCACATTAGCTGAAACTAAGTATTTGTCTGAAAAATTATAGTTTACTCTGGCTAAATATGAACGAATTGACCATTCAGAGGCAGTACCTCTGGCTCTGTCGTTTAAAGCTCCTGCATCTAATACTCTGATGTCATTGTTCGGAAAGGTTTCACGGTGAGCGGTATAAGTATCATAACGGTTTGCTTGTTGGGTAAGACCAACCAATGCGGAAATACTGTGTTTTTGGGCAAAAGTATAGTCATAAGCCAAAGTATTTTCGTTGAGCCAAGTACTGCTGTTAAGATAGGTTCTATCTAATGTACTGATTGTATTGGTTCTTCCACCAAAAGCATAAGTAGGCGTAAAGCTAGTTCTATCTTCAATCAAAATATCAGCCCCTAAAGTCGTTCTGAATTTTAAGAAAGGAAGAATGCTATATTCTGCATACACGTTTCCTAACAAGCGGTACCTGTCAATATCGTTCTGAAAAATATAGGCATTAGGAACTGAAGGCAAGTAACCTAATTGTTCGCCTTGGCGTGTTGCATAGCCATATTCTCCGTTCGCAAATCTGTAGGGAATCGTTGGCGAAAAACGAATAGCATTCACAAAAGTCTCATTCCATTGTCCACTTCGTTCTAATCCTTTGGTAAGCGATAAGCTATTTCCAAATTTGAATTTCTTAGTGATTTGATGGTCGGATGTTACGTTTAAAGAAAGTCTATTATATTTAACACCAATACCGATACCTTCTTGAGAGAAATAGCCCATTGAAACCGCATATTGCGATTTTTCAGAACCGCCAGAAATACCAAAATTATAGTTTTGAATAGGAGCTGTTTGAAAAACTTCTGCGATTTTTTCGTTGCCTACACCCAATGTATCTACTCTTCCCCAATAAATTGGTAAACCTGCATTGGTCCTTGCTTCATTTTGTAAAGTGGCAAATTCTGTCGCATTCAGCATTTTAGGTAAACGCCAAGCTTTCTGAATACCATAATAGCTACTAAAAGTAATTTTTGCTTGACCAGCTTTCCCTCTTTTCGTCGTAATCAAAATAACACCATTGGCAGCTCTGGCTCCATAGATTGCCGAAGATGCAGCATCTTTCAATACCGTCATTGATTCTATATCATCTGGATTGATATTACTAATGCCTTGATCTGTAATTACGCCATCAATTACATAAAGAGGATTGCTGTTTCCTGTTGTACCAACTCCTCTGATTCTAACAATGGGTGAATCGCCCGGACGACCAGTGTTTTGAGTTACCTGTACTCCTGCACTTCGTCCTTGTAAAGCTTGCCCGACGTTGGTATTCACCGTGTTCTCAAAATCTTTTGAAGAGATAGTAGATACTGCTCCTGTCAAATCAGATTTCTTCGCTGTGCCATAACCAATGACGATGACTTCACTAAGTGATTTTGTATCTTCTAATAATTTTATCGTTAGAAAAGATTGTTTCCCAACTGTCACCTCCTGACTAACATAACCTACTGAAGTAATGACTAAAACCGTATTTTCATCACCAATATTCAATGAAAAAGTACCATCGTTTTTAGTACTTGTACCAATGTTAGTGCCTTTTACTTGGATATTTACTCCTGGTAGGGCTTCATTATTTATACCTGTTACTTTTCCTGAGATGGGCAGAAATACTATTTCGTTTGTTATGTCGATTAACTTGTTTTCGACTAAATGCTTTTTTTCAATTTTATTCAATAAGATTTGTCTGCCAGATACTTCGTAAGACAACTCTAAAGAAGTACATAGTTTATCTAATACTTCTATCAACTTACTTTTGTCAGTATTGAAATTGACTCTTTGTTGTGGATTAAGTACTCGATTACTATAAATAAATTTTACGTTAGATGACTGCTCAATTGTTTTTAAGGCATCTTTTATTTTTTGATTTGAAAAGTTTACTGTAACAGTTTGATTCAACAAGCTTTGGGCATCGCTAATATGGGCTGAAACCACATTAGTGAACACTAAAACCCATAAAAGTTGTACAAAGGTTAATTTCATAATACTCCATATAAAATGGTGGATTTTGGGATTTTTTTTCATAAATTCGTTTTGTTAAAATGTTCGATTTTGACAATAAAAGGTCATTCGTCATTTCTGACGATTGATTAGGAGACGTCGGTAAAGTGGCCGCTTTATCGACGTTTTTAATTAAAAATTGATTTTAAAGTCATGAAGGACTTCATTGTGAGGGAAAGATTGTCTGTTTTTTTTTCATACACTAAAAGGGTTGTTTTATGATATACTGATTATTATTGTTCATTGCATCCTACTCCACTAATTATAATTTTCCCGTTCACGATTTCATAAGTTGCTTCTACTGATTTACTGATTAGTTTTAATTTTTCAGATAATGGTTCGTCTGTCAGAGAGGCTGTTACTAGGCAATTTTTAAAGATGTTTTCATCACATACAATGGTAATATTATAGGCTTCTGAAAGGTCTTTAAATATTTTGAGTACTGATACTTCTTCATACTCAAAGGCTATATTTTGAATAGAAATAGCTTGTTTGTCAATTGCTTTAATGTTTTTCTTTTCAAAAGTGAGCAATTGTCTTTTGATGATAACCTCTTGATTAGGGCTCAATACAAATCCTTCTAATTTTTTATGATTAGCCTGCTGTTCCGCTTCAATTCCATTTGATTGATACACAGAAACTTTTCCCGTTTTAACACTTACTTGAATTTGTTTATCGTTTGGATAAGCCTTCACATTAAAACTTGTGCCTAATACTTTCGTAATGATTTCATGAGCATGCACATAAAAAGGTTTAGAGGGGTCTTTGGCAATTTCAAAAAAAGCTTCGCCCGTTAAATATATTTCACGGGAATCGTCCGAAAAATGATTGGGATAAGATAGCTTACTTCCTTTCTTTAAAATGACAGAACTACCGTCAGGCAAAACAACTAGCTGTACAGCATTTGATAAATTCCCTACTTCTACAAGATTATATTTGGAAGAAGCTTCACTAACTAAATCTGAATATTCGATAGTTTTTGTATCGACCTTTTTATAAAAAAATACAGAAAGAACAATGACTAAACTTGCTGCCAAAGCCGTAATTAGCCAAAGGTTCTTTTTATAAAATTTAGCTGGTTTTACACTAATATTAGCATGATTCGCACTTTCATCAATCGTAGAAAAGATGGATTTTTTTAACGATTCTACTTGGAGAGAAGACAGTTTTGGTATTTCTAATTGATGGATAGTCAATACAATTTGGCGTGCTGTTTCTACATCAGCTCTTTTGAATGGATAGGTTTCTAGCCAGTTTTGCCAAAATTGCTCTGTAGAAATATCAGTAGAACAGACCCAAGAAATGAAGTAATCATCTTGGGCTAATTGTTCTGGCGTATAATATAAGTAGTCAAACATTGTATTTATTGAATAATAATTTGTCTTTCAATAATACAGAGTTGGGTGCTATATTTTACTACTAAAGAATTTTAGATTTTTTTAAAATTAATTGAAGAAGAGAAAAAAGAGGGTAATGCAATACACTAATTTACTACGAAGTTTGGTCAGTGCATTTTGAAGAGTATTCGCAATGGTTTGTTCTTTTAGATTCAATAATAAGGCAATGTCTTTAATTTTCATGCCAGAAAAGTACTTCAAAGAAATAATTTCTTTTTCTCGTAGCGACAACATATCTAAAGAATCAGCTAATTGTTTATCTTGTTTATGCTGCTCTTCAGTCTGTATCCACAAATCCTCGAAAGAGTCATCGTTATCCTCCAACATTTCCTCGTCAAATATTCCAGTATAGATATTTTCTTTTGTGAGGGTGTTTAAAAGCGTGCGTCTTAAACATTTATACAGATAAAATTTTACTTGAACGTCCTTGGCTAAATTTTCATGATAATGCCAGATTTGAATAAAAACATCTTGAATGGCATCCTGTGTGAGGGCACTATTATTAGATAAACGATAGCCATAACTATGTAATTCTTGTACGTAGCGGTCAAAAATCAAACCCAAAGCATTGATATTGCCTTCTACGACCGACATCCACAGCCTTTGGTCTTCTTTTTGATTCGATATTTCGTAATAATAACCTTTCATCTTTGATTCATAAAGAGAAGGCTTATTTATAAATACTCAAAAAGTTATTATTTTTATTAAAATAGTTAAATAATAAACTTTCAAGAATCGCATTGTATAGGTTTATTGCAATAAACAAGAGAAATAATTTCATCTGAAAGGCTTAAATTTGTTTATGAAGTTAGAAAAAGCTCCACTAATCTGGGCATGAAAGTATCATTATAACCTAAACCTCTAAAATATGTATTTAAAAAGCAATCTGATACAATTCTTAAAAACAGATGAATCCATTCTTGATTTTATTGAGGAATATGCACTTGATGGTTTATGGTTTTGGAATGCCGAAGACAGCAATCGTTCTTGGGTAAATACAAAGTTGAAAAGTGTTTTGGGCTATCAACAAAAAGATAATGATTTTGCTTTAAATCAGCAATTTATACATTTTTTTAAGCAAGATTTTTTCTTAAATACTATTGATTACTCAGTCGAAAAAGGCAGTTATTTTCATCAGTTTACTTATTTTCATGAAAATGGAAATAAGCTGGTGATGGATTGCAAAATGCTCAATGTATTTGATGAAAAGAAAAAAATGGTGGGTGTATTAGGGGCAAATACTTTTGCTTGTCAAGTTGATATTGATGCAAATAAAGTAGTCCTTGATTTAGATTTTTTCAATCAGCTCAAAAAAAACGAAGAGATTCTCGAAGAGAGTAGCCAAATGGCAAGAGTTGGTAGTTGGGAAATGAATTTGAATACTGGAGCTTTATACTGGAGTAAAGTAACCTGTGAAATCCATGAAGTACCCGATACCTTTCAGCCTTGTTTAGCTGATGGAATTAATTTCTATAAAGAAGGCATTAGTAGAGATACCATCACAAAAGCCGTTGAAGATTGTATAGCACTAGAAAAAACCTTTGATGTTGAACTCCAACTCATTACTGCAAAAGGGAATGAAATTTGGGTAAGAGCAATTGGAAAAGCCGATTTTTCAGCATCGAATAATAAAAGGATTTTTGGTGTTTTTCAAGATATTAATCACGTAAAAAAAATCGCTATTGAGCATAGACGAACAACAGAATTATTAGCAAAACTTGCAACTCAAGTCCCCGGAACACTCTTCCAATTTAAGTTATTTGATACTGGTGAATCTTACTTTCCATATACTTCTCGAAATTTCATTAATTCAAATAATTATTATGAAATGACTCCCCAACAGAGGAGTGCCTATTATTTTCAGCACATTCATTCAGAAGACTTGCCCATAATAATGCAAAAGGTGCAGCAGTCGGCTAAAACATTAACAACGCTAAGTTTTCAATATCGTTATCATGATGAAAATAGAGGTACGCTATGGATTGCTTTAGTTGCTAATCCAGAACGTTTGGTGAATAGCGTTTTATGGCATGGATATTCTATTGAAATTACGGAGAGCAAAAAAGTAGAAGATGAATTAAAAGATACCAAAAGGCTATTACAAGAAAGTAATAAACTTGCTATGATTGGTGCTTGGGAAAGTAACCTTAATACTGGAGAATCAAATTGGTCTGATTTCACTAAAGAAATCTTTGGGATTAATGAGGCTTTCCAGCCTTCAATGGAAACCATCAATACTTTTTTTAAAGAAGGAGAAAGTAGAGATGCCATTTCTAGAGCCTTGAATTTGTGTATTAATGATGGTCAGCCATTCAATCTTGAACTGGAAATGACGAATAATTTTGGAGATGATATTTGGGTAAGAATTATTGGTTATGCTGATTTTTCGGAATCAAATAATAAAAGAATTTTTGGATCGATTCAAGATATTTCTTACATAAAAGAAATAGAAATAGGGAAAGAAGCATCTAATATTTTACTCACAAAACTGACGAAACAACTTCCCGGAGTATTGTATCAATTCGAGGTAAATCGTAATGGAGGTTCATCTATCATCTATCACTCAAATGATTTCTTTGAAATAGAAGGTTTCAATAAAATGTCTTCTGCTGAAAAAGCCAATGCTTTTTGGAAAATTATTCATCCAGAAGATTTTCAAGAAATGACAGGGTTAATCATGCAAGCTGTTAAAAGTTTTTCAAAATTTGAACACGAGTATAGAGTCTGTTTACCTGATGGAACGATAAAATGGGTGCATTCGATTGCAAAACCAGAAAGAGTTAAAAATGGAGTACTTTTTCATGGTTATCTATTTGATATTACACAACAAAAAGAAATAGAATTAGCATTTCAAAGAACAAGAAACTTATTAGAAGAATCAAGCCGAGTTGCTAAACTCGGAGGTTGGAGTTTTGATTTAAAAACCAAGGTTATTCATTGGTCAAATCTTATTAAAGAAATTTTAGGTACTCCAGCTGACTTCAATCCATCACTAGAATCTGGAATAATATTTTATAAAGAAGGGCATTATCGAGATTCGGTAAGAGTAGCTCTGAAAAACTGTTTAGAAGAAGGAATACCTTTTGATATAGAATCTAAAATTATTAATAAAGCAGGGAAAGAAATTTGGATTAGAGTAGCTGGTAAAGCTGAAAAAACAAAAGGAGAAGTAAATCGTATATATGGTATTTTTCAGGATATTGAACATCTTAAAGTAGCCGAAGCACATAAAGAGAAACTTCAAAAATTAGAATTACTATTGGCGAAGGAAAAAGAGCTGAATGCTATCAAATCAAGGTATCTTACTTTAACTTCACATGAGTTCCGTACACCTTTGGCTGCTATCTTGGGAAGTACAGAATTAATAGAAATGACAAGCGATTTTATAGAAAATAAGTCTGTTTCCGAGAAAATACATAAACATATTGAAATCATAAAACTACAAATAGATAGGTTATCATTTATGATTAAAGATGTTTTGTCTTTAGAAAATACAGGTGCAGATACAACGAGGCTTACTACTCAGTCTTTTTCTATTAAAACATTTGTATCAGATTTACGACAGTCATTACCAAGTAACCAAACGCTTGAATTATTTTTACCTGATGATGATAAAGAGATAATTTCTGATAAAACATTGTTGGATGTGATACTCAATAATTTACTCAACAATGCCTTTAAATATTCCCGTTTATCGAATCAAAACCCTGAACTCCAATTAACATATTTAGATAAATCAATTGAAATAGCCATAAAAGATTATGGAATTGGGATTCCAGCCAAGGAACAAGACCAAGTATTTGAAGCATTCTTCAGAGCGAGTAATTCTATCAGAACTGAAGGTACTGGTTTTGGACTGAGTGTTGCCAAAGAATTGACGGAAAGATTAGGAGGAAATATTACTTTTCATAGCGTAGAAGGAGAGGGGAGTACCTTTTTGCTGAATATTCCTTATTTTATATAATTTTTTGGTTCGTAATTTTAATAGCACTTGCCTTAAAACAAAAAACAATCGGAATATTTTTTCCGACTGTTTCTGTATTTTACCAATATGAAATTCATTTCGCTTCTGAGTACCATTTTTTCTTGAACCAGAAGGCTACTCTAACCAATAAAATTAAAGCAGGAACTTCTACCAAAGGACCGATTACTCCTGCAAAAGCTTGCCCACTGTTTATTCCGAAAATTCCGATAGCAACTGCGATAGCCAATTCAAAATTATTTCCTGTTGCTGTGAATGAAATGGCAGTATTTTTAGCATAATCAGCACCCATTTTTCTGCCTATAACAAAGCTCACTAAAAACATAATAATAAAATAAAGTACTAAAGGAACTGCAATTGCCAGTACATCAAATGGAATTTGTACAATCAGTTTTCCCTTTAAACTGAACATTAATACAATGGTGAAAAGCAAAGCAACCAAAGTAATAGGAGAAATAAATGGAATATATTTATGATTGAACCACTCAATCCCTTTCCACTTTATCAATACATATCGACTGATAATTCCTGCAAAAAAAGGAATGCCTAAATAAATCAAAACACTTTCTGCAATTTGTTCAATAGTGATATTTACTTCCATACTTTTCACCCCAAAATATGGTGGTAAAACAGTAATAAAAAGATACGCATAGATACTGTAAAATAGAATTTGAAAAACGCTATTTAAAGCTACCAATCCAGCAGCATACTCTCGATTTCCTTCTGCTAATTCATTCCAAACGATGACCATTGCAATACATCTTGCAATACCGATTAAAATCAAACCAACCATGTATTCAGGTTGATTATGAAAGAAAATAATTGCTAATGCAAACATCAAGATTGGTCCAATTATCCAATTTAATAAAAGCGAAACACTTAGTATTTTGGTGTTTTTGAACACTTCACCGATATTCTCAAAACGTACTTTTGCCAAAGGCGGATACATCATTAATATTAAACCAATAGCCAAAGGAATATTGGTTGTTCCACTAGAAAATGAATTAATAAATTGGGATGAATCAGGAATAAAATAGCCAATCCCTACGCCCAAAAACATGGCTAGAAAAATCCATAAAGTTAGGTATTGGTCTAAAAAACTTAGCTTTTTTCGTTGTGTTGGATTGCAATTAATAGCACTCATAAACTCTGATTTGTTAATATTATACAGTTGGGCTTAGCGTCAGCCATGTGTTATTTTGAGAGTAATGATTTAAATGTCATTGTGAACATTCCCACAAATTCATTTAAAAGCAGATTACTTCAATGTTTTTGAAGTAGATTATTATGTAATATTGCAATATTACGATAAACATCTAAAATAAAAAAGAGAATGGTTGCTGTTTTCTTTTTGTGATTTGTTTTACTTAACATAACATAAATTATAAATCTAAATATATTCTTTGCTTATCGCTTCCTTGTACTTATTTAGCAGTAAATGTTTTCCGTTTTCTGAGGCTATTTTTAAAATACTAACTTTACACAAAGCATCGATTCTAGCTATTTGGTCATTTGCTGAATTTATCTTTTCTAATTCATCATCAAAACCTGCAATATTTTTTATAGCATTTTTAATGATTGAAGTAAGTTTTTCAAAGTTTTCAAAAGATAGGTTTGAACTACCCAGATAGTTTTCGAGTCTTGCTCCTTTTCTATAAATTGGATAATTTTCTAATCCCATGAATGCCAACATCCAATCCATATTGTAATAACCAATAGTCTTAGTAATTCCTACATAATCTGCAATTAGTTCGTCGTGAAGGTTATTAGACGCACTGCCATATTTTTTTAACGTAAATAGATGTGCACACTCATGTTCAAGTCTGATTGAATAGGAATATAACTTCCATTCAGATTCAGATATTGCTAAACTACTAGCAGAAACGTTACTGTAAGGTTTTGTACTTAAAATGATTATTCTATCTTTAAATAACCCTGAATTTGGTAAGACATTTTTTACAAATTCCTCATTCCAGTTTTCTAAAGGATTATTTGCTAACCAATCTTGTTTCAAAGAATGTAATCTATGCCAATTATTAATTCCATTAATTAGGATTGCCCCCATTGAGCCAGGAATAGAGATTGGGTTATTCTTGTATAAAAGGCTTTGGACGATTTGTTTAAAATCCTGATTGTTAGGAACTTTTATCACTGGAACTTTACCCGCTATACTTTCAAAAATATTAATTTCAATTCCCTTTGTGTCAATGAGATTTAGTGTACTTTCCCTTTTGAGTGGAGCATTTTTTCCTTTCAATACTGTATCAACGTAATCCTCTGTTTTGTTTATTCCTTCTTCTATAGGGAAATTTAATTGAGGATAACACATTTTCAAAATGGAAAAAGCATTTCCACCAACAGAATCTGTTGCATAGCCTTCCCATGAACTAATATATGGCTCGTCAATCAATAAGGAGTTAGGTTGTGCTTTTTGAGAAGAAAACTTATTCTCAAAATACAATTCCAGTTCTTTAGATAAATCGTCGCCTTCTTCTTTTAATGCCAAACTTGATAAAGTAGTTTCCATTGATTAAGCAATTTGGCGTTTAGCAAGTTGTGCAAAAAGAGCATCATTTTCCATTAATTCATCATACGTACCCGCTTCAACGATAGTTCCTTTATCCATCACATAAATACGGTCAGCATTCTTAATGGTACTTAGCCTATGAGCTATTATGATTCGGGTTGCTTGAAGTTTATCTAAACTTTGAGAAACAATGTTTTGTGTTCTGTTGTCTAATGCACTAGTTGCTTCATCCATGAACAGTAACCTTGGCTTATGTACAATTGCCCTTGCAATCATCAATCGTTGTCTTTGTCCACCCGAAAATGTGCCTGCTCCTTCACTAACAACGGTGTGCATTTCCATTGGCATTTGCTTGATATCATCCTCCATTCCTGCCATACGAGCAGCTTCCCAAGCATCATCTAATGTCAATTCGGAATTTCCCACGATATTTTGATAAATACTTCCTGACATTAATGCACCATTTTGTAAAACAACGCCGATTTGTCTTCGTACTAATTCTTTATTCATTGATTCAAAAGAATCTGTATCATAATAAATAGAACCTGCTTCGGCTTGTTCAAAGCCTAAAAGTAATCTCATAATCGTAGATTTACCAGAACCTGAGGCTCCTACGAAGGCAACCATTTCACCTGGTTTAACTTTGAAAGTAACGCCATTCAATACAAGTGGCAGATTTTCTTTATATCTAAAAGAAATAGAATTCATTTCTATTTCTCCTGCTAATTCACCAGGGTCTATACTTTGTTCTGCAGATTCTGTTTCTTCTTCCAAAATTGGCTTTACTCTTTCATATAATGTAATTACATTCAGAGACGTAATTAGAGCCATACTTAGTCTTAAACTATCATTCAAAAATTTGTTAAAAGCACTAATAAAAGCTAAAAAAGCTCCTACTGAAAGCATACTTACAGCTCCAGTCGAATTTAATATGGTATAATATAAGAATGAGAAAAAGAAGATGCTGGTTAAAAGTGGGTAAGACGCATTGAATGTTTCTACAAAATTTTGATACATTCCTGAGTTAAATCCAAGTTTCTTTAAGTTTGAAAACTTATCTGCCCAAAGTGTGAAAACTCTACTTTCTCCTCCTGTTATTCTTATTTTAGTAATCCCAGATAGAAACTCAAATAAAAATCCTTGTATTTCACCTTGATACTTAGATACTTGTCGATCATATTTTAATTTTAGTAATCCAATGCAAACTATAAAAGCGGCTGCAATTGCACCTAAGAGTACACCAACCCAAGCCAACTTGGCATCATAATAAAAAAGTAATATCAAATTGACAAAAGAGAAAGCTCCACTCAATACCGCTGTCATTAAAGTATTTGAAACAATTTGACGAATAGCATTAATACTTAATACTCTATTGGTAAGGTCGCCGGCAGAGAATTTTTTATAAAAAGTCACAGGTAATCTTAGCATGTGATCCATTACACCCGCTTGCAAATTAATACTTGACTTTGATTCAACCCTTAATTGTAGGACTCCTTGAGCAAGCTGTAAACCTGCAGATACGAATCCTATCATAATCATAATAGCAAAAACTTCCGTGTGAAGAGATTTATCAGCAGTTGGAATAACATCATCATACATCAATCCAGATAGCATTGGTATCAATAAACCAATTAAAGTTCCTACGAATGCTGCAAGTATCAATATTTTTGAATCTTTCTCTACTCCCTTGATGGCAAAAGTAACTACTTTTTTGATTGAAGTCATTTTGCTATCAAATCCAGCAAAGAACATATTGCCAATCGGTTCTAAAGTATCTGCAACTTCATTATCAATGACTAACTCTTCGCCACTTGACAAATTTTTCATTACATAACTTGTAGAAGTTTTTTGTATTAATGCTACTGGAGTTTTGTCTTTTTTGGTAAAAGCCAATAAATGTCCGTTTTCTTCTTTCCACCAAGTTCCTCGCAGAATAACTTTACGAATTCTTATTTTCGAGCTCTTTGCAATGGCATATAATTGATTGTTAGTACTATTTTGGTAGGATTCTATATACTTGGGCTCTTCCAAATCAAAGCCAATCTGATTTCCAATTAATTGACAGGTTGCAAAAAGAACACTTTGTTTATTTGAATTTTGATAAACAGCAGATGGACACTTTTCATCATTACCTACTACGATAGATTTTATTTTTTCTAAAGTAGTTTTTAGTCCTTGCGCTTCATTAATAAGTTTATCTTGGAAACGATTACTTTCTTCTGTTCTTTGGTTTTCAATAATTTTATTAAGTTGAGTATAGAAATACCCTTCTAGTTTGCTCAATGAAAGTAGAAAATATATTTCGTCTTCAATGAGTACCTCTCTAGTACTTAACACTCTCACTTCTGTAGCATTGGTAAGAGACTTTATCCATAATTTATTTGAAACAGGTGCAAGAAAATCAGGATATTGCGCTGAGCTGATAGGGGTACTTTCAGAAAAAACGTCAATTTCACCCTTTAGCAGGTGAATCCAATTGATGCCACTTGAAGGGAAAGCAACCGTATTTTTTTCTAAAGTAGTTATTTTAAAATCATCAAGTGCTGTGTAAATTCTTGGAGTATTATTAGTATTTAAAATGGTAGATGTTTTAGTAATCCATTTATTAATCATATTCTTTAAAAAGAAGGGATCAACATCAAGTAGATTATTTTTGTCAATTGCTAATAAAGTAGCTTCATTTGATGAAATGATAAGCCTTGTATTATCAGTATGCTCAGGAGCCAATAAACTAAATAATATTTCTCCTTTCTGTGCGGTGTACAAGTGTCTTAAAGCAATTAAATACTCTCCATTTTCACCAATTTTAGTATAAAAAACATTTACTTCACCCGAAAGCACCAGCCAAAATCTATCCGTATCGTTCAGAATAAAGGGATTTTCAACTCCGATATATATTTTTTCATTTACAGACATGAGAGTAAATTTTATTAGTCCTTGATTTAAGTAATGAATACAATTTAAGCGACGTTTTGTGTTTATGTAAATAATTGATTATTAGGTGTATGAAGTGCTAATCATTACCTAAGTAGATAATTATATTTTATTTTGATTCAATTAGCTGAGCGTAAACACCATTTTGTTTCATCAGTTCTTGATGAGTTCCTCGCTCTACGATTTTACCGTATTGCATTACGATTATTTCATCACAATCCATAATTGTGCTGAGTCTATGAGCAACAATCAAACAGGTACATCCTCTTCTTTTGATATTATCCATCACTAATTTTTCGGCCGTTGGGTCTAAGGCACTTGTAGCTTCGTCCATAATCAAAATAGACGGATTGGTGGCTAGTGCCCTTGCTATTTCTAAGCGTTGGCGTTGCCCACCGCTAAAATTAGAGCCGCCTTCCATCACCATACTATCATAAGCATCTTTTCTGACTGCTATAGTATCATGAATGGCGGCATCACGAGCAGATTGAATAATATTTTTATCCGAAATGGTAGTATCCCAGAAGGCAATATTTTCTTTAATTGTCCCATTAAAAATTAGTACTTCTTGGTCAATTACTGCCAAAGAATCTGTAATGATATGTCGGGGAATATCGTCTTTGGGTTTGCCGTCGAACAAAATTTCACCTTTCCACGGTTTATATAATCCCGAAGCTATTTTAGCCACTGTTGACTTGCCACTACCAGAGCCTCCAACCAATGCAACCCTACTGCCGGGTTTCAATTTTAAATTAAAACCTTCAACCAAAGCTGGCATCGTGGTATTATATCCAAAGGTTACATCCTTCATCTCGAAATACCCAATCAACTTTTGATTGTTGGCAGTATTCAAATTTTTTGCTTGCTGATTATCACCTCTGAATTGGTCATCCACTTCATAATTTATTACATCGTCTATACGACCCATGTCACTTTCTGTTTCATTTAACAATGTACCAACAGAAATTAATTGATTAACAGGCGAGATAAAATTCCCCATCAAGTAAGTGAAAGCTACCAACGCTCCAAGGGTCATCTGTCCATCCATGATTCTCAAAGCCCCTATGCCTAAAATCAAAGTAGTTGTCAACGAAGTAAGCAAAGGAGGAATGGCATTGAACCTAACTGATAACCATCCTAATTCTTGTTGTCCATTGGTTACTTTTGCTAAATATCCAATCCAATTAGTAAAGAAATCATTTTCTCTCCCCGACGCTTTCAAGGTCTCAATCATACTGATTCCAGATGTTGTTATGCCTAATAGTTTGCCCATTTCGTTGCTCAAACGACGATTTCCATCTTTCCTCGCTCTTGATACATATTTAATAACACCCACATTAAGCGCTGCCATTAATATCCCAATAAGGGTTAAGGGAACATCATACGAAAACATCAGGATGGCATAAAATATAACAACAATGATATTCAATGCAGCATTGGCAAGATCCCCACTTAGTAGTTTCGCTACCTTGTCGTTGAGTGATACTCTGTTACCAATTTCACCACTATAACGTTGCGTAAAAAAAGCTATCGGTAAATGAAAAACATGCCACAGGAACTTACTGGAAGTAGTTAAAGCTAATTTTGTTTCTAGTTTGAGCAAATAATATTGTTGGAGATAAACTAGTACTGCATTAATAATTAAGGTTACTCCCATAATCAGTAATAGAGGCATTACAAAGCCTGAGTAGCCATTTATCAAGTATTTATCAATAAATATTTGGATAAATGAAGGGATAACTAAACCAGGAATGACTAAGAAAAGGCTCACTAAAATAATATAGCCGATACTTAATTTTGAATTTGCAATTCTTGAACCCAAGGATGCAAGAAGTCCTCTTTTTTCATTTCCTTTTTCAAATGTTGCACTTGGATTAAATGTAAGTACAACTCCAGTATAAGCTTCATCAAACTCTTGATGACTCACTTGGTATCTTCCTTGGGCAGGATCACTTAAAAATACTTTATTTTTGGTAAAGCCTTCCAACACTAAAAAGTGGTTAAAATTCCAAAATATAATCGCTGGTGTCTGGATTTGCATCAGCTTTTCAAGTGATTTCGCATAGCCTTTAGATTCTAAGCCAAATTCTCTAGCTGCTTTGATAATATTGGTAGCTTTTAAGCCATCTCTTGAAACTCCACAAGCGATTCTCAGTTTTTCCAAAGGAACGAACTTTCCGAAATATCCTAATATAATGCTCAGTGCGGCAGCACCACACTCCACACTTTCCATCTGTAATACTGTAGGAACCTTAACTGGTCTTGCCTGTTTTTCGATAACAAACTTGGTAGTATCCATCTTTTAAAATTTGTTCATTAGTACAGATCAAAAAATTTCTTAAATGCAGGTACCACGATTGTAGCAGGCGCTTCCTGTTTTATGGTAATTTTACCCGTGCAAGAAGTACCTTCTTTTATCAAAATATCAGGGCCTTTAGCTGAAGTCCACTTGAATCCGCTGTATGATGCAGTATCTTTTTCAAATTCTACGTGAACTTCAAAAAGAGGTCCAGAGGCTAATAAACCTTTCGCTAATTGGTCATTCTTGACAGAAGTCATCATACCTTGTTGCGTAATGGGGAAGTCAGAAATGTAAGTTACCTTGGCTTTGATAAAACCGTATTCTTGTGGTTGTACTGTAGATGGAACCACAAAAGCCTCCATGCCTTTTTTAATTTTCTTACCATCTTGCGAAGGAATATAAAGTACACCCTTCAACTTAGTTATTTTTTTTTCATGCAAGTTTTTGACTTTGAACAAAGGCGTACCAGCAGCTACCATAACGCCTGCATCTGTTAGCACTTCAACTACTTCACCATCATAAGAACTTCTTATATTCGACTGAATATCATATCTTTCAGATACAAACTGAAGATTCCTTTCGGCTTCTGCAATTCGTTGATTTTGCAAAGTAATTTTTTGCTGTAAATCAAATCCTATATTGAGTTTTCGGCTTGAGGTTTCTGCCATTTGAGATTTTAATCTTTCGATAGTATTCTTGGAAGCATCAATTTGTTGTTTTGTATTAGCAACTTGCGATTTTACGATTAATCCTTTTTCAAGTAAATTATTTTCAGATTCTAACTGATTACTCAGAAATGATAGTTTCTTTTTTTCTGACTCGATTTCACCTTGAATACTTATTCTATTTTGATTAATTATTTCGCTCTCCAACTGTGTTCCTTGACTACCGTAAGACATTAATTTCCCCATCTCCAATTTCCTGTCCGACAATACAGCTTTTGCAGATTCTATTTGTTGAATAAGTTCAGGTTGTTGGATTTCAGCGATAATATCGCCTTCCTTTACATTTGTACCTATAGCAACACTCAATTTTACGAGTTGACCTTGCGAAGTTGCAACAACCTCATGAACCTCTCCGCCTAAAACTACTCCAACGGCATTGAGTTTTGTTTTTACTCTGCCCACAACAGCCCAGCCTATACCTGTACTTAATGCCAAGAAAACCGTAAAAAGAGCAATCCAAGCTTTTGGACCAGTCACTTTTATTAATTGGTCTAATTTCTCTGGTGTCGAAAGTTTTTCCAATGCTGACTTTCTGAAAAATCCTGCTGCCATAGTTTTATTTTTTATTAATTATCGGTTTGAGGAATACTATAAAATGATTTTTGATCTAAAGTAAATCCCTGATTATCTTGTGAAATTAGCGTTCCAGTTTCATGTCTAAGGTTAATGATTGCATTAGCAAATTGTTGGTAAGCCTGTAAATATTCTAATTGTGATGCCGTTAAGCGTTCTTGGAATAATATCAAATTTAAAAGAGTAGTCAATCCTGTTTGGAATTTCCCTTGTTCGTTGTTGAAAGCTACTTGGTAATTATTCAATGCCTCTTTTGCCTTTTCAAGTACAAGTACGCTATTATTCAAATTGTTGAGGGCATTGCTAATATTTAATTCTACATTTCTTTGAAGATTATCATTAATCACTTTTTGGTCATTTAAGGCAACATTAATCTTAGCAAGATTACCTTTTGCTAAATTATTATTTACAGGAAATGTAAAGCTCAGTTTAGCTCCAACGCTCATATTTCTACCTTGATTACTTGTGAGAGAAGAGAAGGTTTCGCTAATACCATTACCCATACTTGCACTTCCGTAAGAAGCCAATGCCGTTAAATCTAATTGTGGTGTTGTATTATTGGCTGCCAATTTAGCTTGCATTTCTAATGCTTCATATACTTTCTTGAGTGCCTTCAGGTCTGCTCTTTTTCCTTTTGCAAGTTTAATGAAAGTGTTTTTATCTAAATCTTTCCTATACTCTGACTGAGAAATTGTTGGAAACTCATTTTCAGGAATATCCAACAACAGACTTTCTTCGTTACTAAGTCCGATTGCTCTTCCCAAATTAAGCCTTGCTGTATATAAATTCTGTTCAGCCAAAATCGTTAGTTTTTCCTGATTGGCTAAATCTGCATTTACCTGTACTATATCTCCCGCTGGTTTTTTGTCGGCCTTTATTAACTCATTTGTGATTTCTAAAACATTTCTAACCCTACTTTCATTCTGTTTATAAATTTCTACATTTTTAAATGCAGTAAAATAATTCCAGTAAGCAAAGCCTATCTGCAAGATTTCATAAGAATTTGTAAACTCATTATTCTTTTTTGAGTTCTCTATATAAAGTAGGGATACTCTTTCAGAGACAGTAGTAACCTCACGTCCTCTCCCCCTTAATAATGGTTGCGTTAAAGAAAAGTTAATAGTACTTGTATGATTACCCCAATAAGCTCCTACATTTTGATTAAAACTATCGAAGGGGAGATTACTATTATTGAAACCATAATTCAAACTTATATCTGTGGTTTGTCCAGAACGAAGCTTTTTACGAACACCCGCAGAGAATTCTGAAGTATTTGTTTTTAAAACCTTATCAACAAACTGATTTCTGGTATCTGCATCAAAAAGATTGTACCTACTATTTCTAACTAATAATCCTGAATATGAATTAACATCAAAGACACTTTTTTGAATCTGAAAATCAGCTCCAGCATCCTGAATGGTATAAGTACTTCTTTTTAATAAAGGATTTTTATCAAATGCCTTATATGAGATTCCAATTAAATCACATTTGATTTTTGACTGACCGTATAAGTTGTTGATATAGACAACAAACAACAATATGTAAATACATTTACAAAATCTCATTACATTATGTGTTAAATGTTTACTTTATACTTCAGAAAATCTATGCAGTATTTGCCCAAATCTGGCTCCAGCTTGTGCAACACCATCCAATACACTAATATCTATTAAATCTTCTTCTTCTGGATTTCCATATCCTAACTGATCTGTGGTCTTTCTTAATCTATTTGATAGAAACAAAGCCAAAGCATAATAGAAATTTGCTCTAAATTCCATATTAGTTGCAAATCTAGCTGTTATCATTTCACGAGAAATTTGATAGACAACCGTTGGCTGAGTAACGATAACTGAAACAGAGGGTGGTCTGGATTCTAAGAATGACATTTCTCCTACTATTTCACCAGCTTCGAGTTTTGCAACTGTTTCATTATTGTTGGTACATACTGCCAACTGGCCCGATAAGACTATGTACAAACTATCAACAAACTCTCCTTTATTGATGAGTCTATCGCCTGTTTCCAGTGTTAATTTGCTACCATTGGTAATCATCCACTCAACATCTCTGTCATTTAATTGACCTAAGAAAAAAAGGACTCTTTTCATAATTATCTTGTTTTAAAGTAATACACTAATTTATCCTGTTAAAGTTTGACAATTAAGCCAAAATGTATGTCATTACTGCCATTGAAAGCTTTTGATAAGGTAATAGTTTTGTGTTCAGTCTGCATAGAATGGACGATTAACGTAACGTTTTAATAAGGTCTTTAGGTGAAACATTGTACTGACACATGAACAGCGTTGAAAAATAGTGAACATCATTATATCCAACGGAATAGGCAATCTGTGAAATAGAATTTTGGATATAATTATCAATCATCTGCTTTGCTTTGTGTAATCGTAGAATCCTTATATATTTATTAGGTGTTAAACAGACTAAATTCGCAATTTTTCTATGCAACTGTCTTTCGCTAACTGCCATTTTAAACGCTAAATCGTAGAGACTGAGGTAATCTTTGGTGATACAGCCATAAATCTCTTTTTCAAGGCTCATGAGCCATTCTTGATCCATTTTTGTTATTTTTTGAGGTTTTATCTCATCTGAACACATTGCTCGGACATTTTGATTTTCCTCATAAATTTCAAAAATTTCTGGACGACCCTGAAAAGTTATATTGAGGGATTTAGATTTAGCTTTTCGCATTATTTCTTCTACGATGTCACTAATTTCTTTGCTACTCGAAAAGATGATTTCATCAACAATATTTTTATGCTCCATCGAACTATTTTGACTCGCACTAATAATGTTTTCTAATGGGTTTTTGATATTCTGAACAATTTGTTCCAAAACATCTGGAGAAGACCAATCGATAGCTATGTTTTTTCTTGTGTCCATCATATTTTTTTGTAAATAGTGTTTAGAGGTACTTGAAAAAAATGGTTAATGAAATTCAAGAGTATTTTAATATAACGATAATCAATATACGTTTTTTGCTTTGGTGTTACATTCTAAAAATGTATCAAACTCTAGGAAATAAAATCTTCGCCAAAAAGTATCTTGTGGATTTCTAAAAGCTTCAAAAGCTAAGATTGTTTCTTTGTCTAGTTGTTCGATGGTTCTATTTTTTTCTTTTAAAAAAAGCTGTTTCAATTTTTCAGATTTCTCAAACCAATAATTGGCTCGTTCTAAATACAGCTTTTCGCTTGTCAAAAAATAAATGGTTTGGTAAAGTAATGCTATACCAATTGTTCCACTTTTCAAATCAAAGGTCAAATCTTCTTCTTTAAATCTGTCTTCTTTAATTTTTGAAAAAGATGCTATAAGATTAGCTTTTTTAAGTAACCTTTCATCTTGTAATAAAATCGCAATTTTTACAAACAACAGTGCAATTTGTAACTCTCCTTCATACAAAGAAATAATATTATTGGTAATGATATTATCGCCTTCAAACTCAGCAGGAAGAATTGAAATATCATCTTCAGATAAATCTAAAGGTATCAAATAAGTCCATAATAGATTAACACTCTTTTGTAAGGTTGTTTTTATTTTCTCTCTTTGAAGTAAATCACTCAAAAAATATTCTTGAATGAGTTGGTGTAAGGCAAGATTATAACCTGTCATGTTCAAAGAGATATGTAAAATTTCTCCTTCTGCGAGTTTCTCTACAATGCTATCACAGTAGTCTAAATATTGGTTATCCCGATTAAGCATCCTAGTATTTATTTGTATCTTTCAGAGATTAATTCATATTTTGATGCTACTTCTGCATTGATGTTGAATGTAAGCAACCAACTTGGTTTACTTCTATTACTGCTTATTACTGCTCTTTTGTTTCTTTGCCCTCAAAGACTTGAATAAAAGTATTTTAAGTGCCTGTATTAATAAAATTTATTATGCGAAAGTGCCAAAACATTATGTGAAACTTGATTTTTGCCTGGATATAACAAATTTGGTTTTAAAGGACTTCGCTGAATATTTAAATAAATACACAACTTTAATGAAAACTAATAAATATGACTTTATAATAGACTTGTAGTTTATATCAAATATCACTAATTGTGAACCCCGTTGTCTTTATGGTGTCAAAATTTGTAAAAGTTTTTTGGTGTGCGTATTTTTTTGATATTTGTCCGTTGAATTGAGCCACTGTGCTTTTCATTAACAATAATTTTGTTGAATTTTTCATAGTTAAATTGATTTAGTTTATTTACTGAATCAAAATTAACGGGCAGTAATGCTGTACAAAAAAATATTATGTGAACACTTTAAAATATTATGTGAAATGCCCAACTTTTTAAGTTTAAACTTTCTTCAATATAAACCGACCTCAAAAAAAAATTTCTATCATATATTAGCATGGGGCATATACTTCACTTTAACCAATCTTAATTATTATTTAAGTACTGGGGGGCAGACCGATATTTTAAGCACCTTGATTAGAATGGTGTTAGTTGCAACTGTTCTTTTTTATGCAAACATCTATTGGGTTATTCCCAATTTTTGGGCTAAAAAAAGATATTTTGGGCAAGTTATAGCAATGCTGTTTTTAACAATAATATATATATATCTAAGATATTTATTAGATTTTTACTTATTGCCTGCATTAGGAGAAGAATATATTGGTTATCAATCTTTATCTAATCAATTTTTTTCTGATTCTATATGGTTCGCCACACAATACTTTTTGCTGAGTTTTGGCTATTGGTATGCTATACATGGAATAGAGAAAGAAAGAGAAAATAAAAGAATGGCAATCGAGCTTTTTGAATATAAATTACTCTTGAACAAACTTGAATTAGATTTTCTCAGACAGCAAATTAGCCCACACTTTGTTTATAATGTGCTTAGTTCTGTTTATACCAAAGTGTATAAACAATCACCTGATGCCGCAGAAATTATTATGCTACTATCTGAAATAATGTCGTATTCAACTGGAGCTTCTAAATCAGACGATGAAGTACCTTTGGAAGAAGAACTCAGAAATGTTGGAAGATTTATTGAGTTAGAAAAATACAGATATGGCTATGATTTTATCATCGACTACCATATAATTGGTAGCCCTGATTCAGCAGACCAAATACTCCCATTGATACTCTTAACATTTATTGAAAATGCTTTTAAATATGGAGATAGAAATAATGCAGAAAGACCAATAACAATCAAAATAGAAATTGATGACGATAAACTGACTTTTTACTGCAAAAATGTAATCCAACAAATCTCTCCCTACAAAAAATCAAACAAAATCGGGATTGCCAACACCCAGAAGAGGTTAGCGATAAAGTATCCAGGTAAGTTCTTTTTGTCAAATAGAATTGAAGGTGACGAGTATGTTGTTCACTTTTCTCTTGATTTGAGGCATTAAACAAAAAAGCTTATTAGTTATTACTCAATCAGATGGTTTACATATTAGATTTAATTATTGATAAATCAACAATTAAATAGTTAAGTGCTTTAAATTGATGTTTAATATTAAAAATTTCACTTTCTCTATTAAAATAAGAACATAAAATACTAATTTTAAATAAAATAAAAAATACTAAACCGCCATCCAATCCATTTAACGCTTGATTTTCCACCTTTAATGCCAACATAAAATGCTGAATTGCTTAATCATTGATGATGAAAACCATGCCATAGAGCTACTTACCGACTATATTAGTAATGTTAGTTTTCTAAAATTAGGAAATACTACCAACGACCCAATTGTTGGCCTAAAACTAATAAATGAAGGGGATTATGATATAATTTTTTTGGATGTTGAAATGCCTAAAATAACTGGTTTAGAGTTGCTCTCTGGCATTACAAATAAGAGTAAAGTCGTCATTACAAGTGCGAATCGTGGCTATGCTGCAGATGGCTATGAAAATGAGATTTTTGATTTTCTTTCAAAACCAATTCGTTTTGAAAGGTTTTTAAAAGTAGTTCAAAAAATTTTTAATGCTACGACAAAGGAAAATTCAGATGCTAAAGGAGATTATATTTTTGTAAAACTTGAATCTAAAAATAAACTAAAGAGAATTTTATACAACGATATTGTTTACGTAGAAGGGGCAGGCAATTATATAACTATTCATACCATTAATGAAAAAGTTGTTACCTATTTAACCATTCGAGATTTTGAAGAATTAGTGCCTTCTGAGAAATTTATGAGGGTTCAAAAATCATATCTTGTTGCAGTCGAAAAGATTTCGGGTTTGGAAGGAAATGAACTTATCCTCGAAAATAACAAAAGTGTATTAGTGGGAGAATCTTATCGGCTGAAAGTCATTGAATTTTTGAGTGGCTTTATGAAGCAGAAAAAGAAGTGAAACAGAAGATAATTTATTTGAAAAAATATAGCCCAATTTCCTCGACGGCATAAGCAATTAATCCATTATTAATGGTTATCAAGATAAAAGCCGTTAGCATACTTTTGAGCAAAAGTATCCATTTCTTGTAGCCAAAAACTGAAAAATATTGGTAAAAAAACCAAGAGGAATAAATAATTTCTGAAACTGCAAGTCCCTGATTCATAATGCGCAAACCTGACATGTTGCTATAAAACAATGAAATAATTACTAATACGGTGGACATTATCAAATATGCACTCAACCTATAAATATTTAATACCAAGTGCTCCGTGTAGTTTTGGCGACTTTTCCTAAATAGTAAATAGCTTGTTAAAGCAAATAAAGGGATACCTGCAAGTGCTACAACTTTATAATATTCCTTAACTACTTTTTGAAAACCAGCAAATTTAGCTTCGTAAAGCTCATCTCTATTGATGTTAGACAAAGTACCAAGATAATGATTAATCGCAATGATTACGAGTATAAATGCGAAGTAATTAAAATGATTTATTCTCCTCCCCTGTATGAATTCTCTGATACTGTGTCCCGGTCTGGTAAAGAGTTCTTTAATCGTGTGTGGAAAGCCTTTATCAAAGTGAAAAACTCCATGCACAAAATCGTGTACAAAGAAATGCTGCAAAGAAAATCTATGCGTAGAGGTCTTTTGTCCACAAAATGAACAAAAATTGTTTTCAACAACACTATCACAATTTAAACATTTGTAATGAGTTGAATCAGAAGAAACGGTTAGTTTATCTTGTATTTCAATAGTTGCTCCCATATTATTACAAATAAATTCTTTAAATATTTACCCAACGTGTAATATACATTAACTGTTCTTTTTTATGTTCAAGAGAAAATAGGTCTAATCTATGATAGATATTTTCTATACAATTGTGTTCAAATATTTTTAAGGAGTCATTCCCTTCCAAAAAATTATCTTCACTTTTCAAGTTGAAAATGGGTATGTCTCCATTAAGCATTTGTTTCATTTCATAATCAAGAATAAACCTATATTTTTCCATATTTTCTCCTTGAAAAGCTTTCGATAATAAATAGCGTAGCTTTGAGTTATATTCGTCAAAATTTGACATGAAAGATGCTGCTCTCATATACTTTAAAATTTTGAAATATATAAAGGTTGGTCGCCAAACATAGCGAACTTCATTATTTTGAAATAATTGTAATAAGAAATTATTAGATGTTAATTCCTTTTTTGAATTTAAAATAATATCGTAGGTAGAAGAAAACCCATCAATGAAATACTCTTTGTAATCACTTACCAAAATGTACTTCCCCTGAAATACAGGAATATTTTTAGCTATTATTTCTTTTGTAGCAAAACGAGTCATCCTCTTAGAATTTATGGTATTGGGATTTACCACGATTGTCTGTAACTCTGTTACATCGACATACCCATTTACTCCGTAGCCAACATTGTGTAATGGTGCTCCTGTATCGGGATTAACAATCAAAACATTTTCTAATACTGAAAAAGGAGGAATTTTGAACTGATCATCCCATGAACGAAAAGATTTATCGTTAAAGAATGGCTGAATAATAGTTTCGTGATCAATTATGACAGGATTTTTATTTGATGCAATTAAATTCTCACGATGACAATCTCTGCTACCCAAAAGTAAGGTAACAGCTAATAACATCCCAGCTTTGTAGTAGTATTCTCCTAAATCCTGTTCTAAGGCAACTTCTTCGTAATGTACAAATTCTATCCAGCCATAACTACCACAATCCAACACTTTAAAAGTTTTTAGGTCTGTCTTTAATTTGCAATTAATCCAATCAATGAAAGAATTATATGAATTAGTTATTTTTATATTTCTCGGTTTGTATATCAGCTTTGTTCCATCTGACAAATACACTAAGGAAGTGCCCTCGCCATTGTGTCCATCACCGAGACTTACGTCAATATCTACAATCTTGATGTCTCTTAGGTTGAATATAGATGCTATATTTTCAAAATCTTCTTGAAAATGAGAAATAATATTATGAATATGATTTGAAAAATTAGTGGTCTTTATCTTTAGAATTTTATCTAAAACAGGATAATCAGATGCTAATGATAAGACCATTTTTTCTGTAAATTCATCATAGTTTATGTTCCCTTTTTCAATAAAATTATCTAATTCCGACTGTAATGTAACTTCTGCCGAATAACTCAAATCTTCTAATAATAGCGCCTCTAATTTATTTTTTAGATGAGATGATAAGTCCAAGAAAGAATTATTTGTAAAACTTTCAGTATAGGATAAAAGAATTTCAACAAACGGAATTGTTTTGAAATTATCCTTTATTAAATATGGGGCTTGATTCGTCATTTTATTACGATAAAAGCAGATGTTAAAATGTCATTTTTGAGTATTAATAATTCAAAGAGGTGGTGGAATATCTTAATCTTGATTATATCGGGAATAAAACATTATTGTTAAAAAATATCGTTGGAGTTGTTAGAGAGATTCTTACTATGAAAACCCAATTGCACTTATCTCGATGATTTATTGTAAATCATCGAGATAAGTGCATACCTAATTTAAAACTTTAAGTAACCCGCCTCTCACAAGCCTTTTCGCTAATTTTAATTTATTTTCATTATTTAAAAATGGAATATCTTTGACTGAGAAAATACCTTTTTGTTCTGAAATAAACACTAATGTATTTACAATTTGCGAAGGTCCTTTTATGGTATTTCCTTGGAACGAAATTCTTGCCCCTGAAGCACTATTCGTTACTTTTGAGGTCAATCCTTCTCGTTTAGATAGCTGTGATTCTAAATGGATATGATTCAGTCTATCTAAACTTGAAAAATGCCCGTCTGGCTTTGGTTGCTCTTTTGTTCTGAACTCTTCTCCTAAAATGTTTAAAGAACCAGCAATATTTTCCTTCTGAAAGACTTGTTGTAAGATATTAATAAAGTCTAATTCTTCGTCAGTAGATAATAGGTTTTCATTATCAGAATTCAAAAAACCAATAGGAAGTGCTTTACGCAGTTCTATGTGTTTTTGGCTTAGATTTAATAACGATTTCGTGATAAAATCAATCCATTGTACAGATTGAATACCGACAGTAATGTGCATAGAGGATTTATCAATTGTGTATGCCTCATGAGGAACACCTCGTGGCATATACAAAATATCCCCTGCACGCATAGTAATTTCTCTTGCACCAGTTAGTTGCTCTCTTTGAAAAGTAGGTTGATAGCTATTTAAAAGAGGTGTTTTGAGATGAGTCTCATCATACAATATCCAATGTTTTTCACCTGAAATTTGTAAGGCAAAAACATCATGCGAATCATAATGAGGGGAAAAGGCTTTTTCGTTTTCTGGAGTTAAATAAAGGTTTGCAGACGCATTATGACTTATATCATTCCTTAAACTTTCCATAAGCATTTTAATTGGCTCCCAAAAACGCTGAATTCCATTAATTAATATGCTATATCCATCAGCATAGGCAGTATAAAGCTGATTCAAGTTTAAACTTCCATCTTGATTTTCGTAAACAGTTGAATTCATTGGCTGATTACTTTTCACAACTTTCAAACTACTACCATGTGGTCGATTATATTCTAAAACCTTGTCCAAGTCTTCAATTGAGAATAGTGAAAAAAAGAAATCAGGGTTATTTCTTTGGATATGTAAAACTTGCTTTTCCCAATAATTAGCTGCAAAATCTTCTATATTAATCGGCTGAATTAAATCGGAGAAATTTTTCAATTCAGTTTGAATTTCGTTATGTGTTTCCATTTGTTAAAATTTAAAGTAACAAATAATATCTTCGTAAAACGTAATAAGCATTTATCTGAAAATTATAATATTTCAGATAAAAAGACCCATATAAACTAACCCCATAGTTTCTAATGCTTGAAATAAATTATACACAAGAGCCTTCTAAAATGAAACTTCCAGAAATTTTTAGAAGCCTTCTGGAAGTTATAGGAAATAGTTTTCTATTGATAGTACACAAGTAGTGAAAAATATTACAAGCATACCTATTTTTATATAAACCCCAACAGGGATTAAAAGACATAGTATAACTGCATTTAACTAGCAGGGTCTGTATCAGGTAGGGAATTGAAAACCGTCCGCCCGTAACATAATCGGAAAAATAAGCTCAAAAATCGTTAGAGACTGCAGTAAATTGTCAGTCGAAGCAATTAAACTTATTGTTCTTAGATTATTAGTTTGAATTTCTACTTTTTAACTCTTTATCTATAGAACTGACTTGACTATAAACTAGAATCAAAAGGGGTAAAAGTGCAAATGGAACAGCAAGTAAAGGTGTAACCCCTTTATTGATTGTCTGAAATATAGTGATAATAAGTAGTACCGTTAAAGCTCCTACAAATAAACCAAAAGCGAAAGAAGTAGATTTTTTCTTTTTGATTAAATCTTCTGTTCCCATGTCGCTAAAATTGTCTTTTTTGAGTTCCATTTTCATTTTGTTAATATTTTTATTTTGTTAGTATTTTTATGCTTACCGCCAACATAACGATATTATTTTTCTAGTGATTTAGAACGGATGCTTCATAAATACCTTTGAGCAACAAAAGAGGGCAAAGTTTTCTTGAATTAGGATGTCTTAAATTGCACTATCCAGTTACTTATGATTTTACTTGGTCTTCAATTTTTTCCACAAATACACTAATAATTATCGTCAAATATTAGTGCATTCGTGGCAATCAAAAAGCATCAAGTAAAATCAATGAGAACCTTTACCAGCATAATAAGCTCCGGCAACAAGTATAACGCCAAGTGCTATACCTGTAATTAAATCAGTACCACCTGCAACCGTTTCCAACTGCTCATCGGTTAATTCTAATTCGTCAATCTCAATTTTTCTTGGAATGTTCAAATATATTTTTGAAGTATCCGTTTGATCCTCTACTATAATCTTGATATCTGATTGCATCTTCTGCCCAGTAACTGATTCAATTGTAGAGATAGGGTTTTCTATTAGTTGCTCTTTAAAAGCCGAACTTTCCCATGCTTTCTGTGCAAGAGTTTTCAATAATTCTGCACCTTGTTTTTGTTGTTCTTGAGTTATCATAATTGTAAAGGTTTAAAAGTTTATTATTATTATTTTTCACGCCCAGCTATGAATGCAGCAGCGACCGCACAACCTATCCCAACGCCACCCCAAAAAAGAACATCAGTACCTCCCGCAACCATTTCCAACTGTTCATCAGTTAATTCCATTTCATCGATACTAACTTTTCTTGGAATATTTATATACACTAATGATTCATCTGTTTGGTCTTTTACAACCAAAGTCTGTCCTTTAGGCAAATTGACTTTATTCCCTGTAAACTTTTCAATCGTTTCAATGGGATTAGCGATCAAATCATTTTTAAATTGAGAGTCTTCCCATGCTTTTTGTACGATTTCACCGTACACTTTTTGTCCTTGTGTAATGTCCATGATTTTAATATTTAATTGTTATTAATTTAAAATTTTAAGAGAAATACTATGTGTTAACGAGTTGGAAACGTAGTGAGAGGTTTTAGAATTTCTTCAATTGGATTGCTAAAAGGACCTCCTGTTGTGCATCCACCACCATCTATTCCTTCCCAAACTCCTCCAGCCACAAGTTCCAATTGTTCCTCATTCAGCTCCACATCAGCAGTATTTTTTGGTTGGGCTGGGATATTGATATAAACTGTAGAATCATCAGTTTGATCTCTCACTACCAAGGTTTTACCTGTTGGTAGATTCAATTTATTACCCGTTAATTTCTCAATAGTTGCTACTGGGTTTGCCACCAATTCATTTTTGAATTCAGGGCTTTCCCATGCTTTTTGCACGATTTCAGCGTACGTTTTTTGTTCTTGTGTGAATTCCATAGTTGTTGTGTGTTTATTTGTTTTAAGTATCGTTTTCTATGAGAAATATTTAGGGTTGAAAATAAAATGAATTAAATTGGTTAATCCATTCTCATCTTTTCCTCCTGCCACGGCTTCTAATTGCTCTTCATCTAATTCTACATCTTCTAGGTTTGGTTTAGCAGGAATGTTGATATAAACTGTAGCTTCGTCAGTTTGGTCTCGAACGACTAACTTTTTCCCTGCGGGTAGATTAATTTTCTGACCTAAATGATTTTCAATGGCTCCTAAAGGATTGGTCATCAATTCATTTTTGAATTCAGGACTTTCCCATGCTTTCTGTACAATTTCTGCGTACAGTTTTTGCTCTTGTGTGAATTCCATGATTTATTGAATTTTAATGTGTTCAGTTATCCCTGCAAATAAATTCTTAATCAAACTCTCCCAAATTGGTTGTCCACCTCCTGCAATTGATTCAAGCTGTTCTTCGGTAAGTTCCATGTTCTCAATTTCAGGTTCGGATGGTATATTAAGGTAGATTTTAGACTTGTCTGTTTGATCTGAAATTACCAATGTTTTTCCTTCTGGGATTACAATTTTCACACCCGTTAGTTTCTCAATTGCTGATACAGGATTGGCTATTAATTCTTTTCTAAAAGTTGAATCTTCCCAAGATTTAGAAATAACAGCTTGTATGATTTCTTGCTTTTTCTGTTCCATATCGCTTATTAGTATGATGTAAAATTAGGAGAGTATTTACTGATAAATTTGCCAAAAAAACCTACAAAACAGCCAATTCATTTTTTGTTTTATATCTTGATTTATTAATTATTAAAAACGAATTTTATGTGATAATCAATTGATTGTTAGAGTTATATAAGAAATAACTCTATTTGGATAGCTTACTAATTTTGTATAAATAACTTATGTTTTGTTTTTTTATATGGTAAAAGTAGAGCAGATTTTCTTGATGAAATTGCCAAATATTCCGTCAAAAAAGACAATGGATAATAAACAAAAACAGATACCTTCGATGATGAAGGTATCTGTCAAATAAAATATAAATTAGATTTATATGAAGCCAAAATTCTGCTCAAAATGAAGCGGTATTTATAGCGTATCCCACTAAGTATTTTTCAAACTTCATGAGACAATCTTTACTAAGCCTGTCAAAGATTTTTAGTGTTAAAATGTATTATTTTCTGTAACTAAGACACTGTTAGCATCCTCAAGTGTATAGTCGTTTCTTTCTACAAAATACATGGCAATTTCTCCCTTGCCTTTCGCTATTATATTTCCTCTATATTCAAAGGTAAAACATTCTTCATCCTTAATTAGGTGATATAACGACTCGCTGATGTTTACTTTCCCTACCATTCCGTTGCTTTCTATTCTGCTGGCAGTATTTACAGTATCACCCCAAACATCGTACTGAAATTTCTTAACACCAACAATTCCCGCTACGATTGGTCCTACGTGTATGCCCAGACGCATCTCGAAGAAAGGCTTCTGATACTGCTTATTTTCAATGGCTCTTTGAATTACAAAGGCTTGCATGTCTAAACCAGCCAACACAATGTTTTTTAATGAATTTTCATCAGGATGTGGAATACCTCCTGCTGCCATATAGGCATCTCCGATAGTCTTTATTTTTTCAATTTTGTACTTTTCTGAAATCAAATCAAATGCTTTAAAACATACATTTATTTCTTCGACCAAAAGATGAGGAGTCATTTTTTCTGCCGTTTGTGTAAAGGATTTGAAATCTGTAAAAAGTATTGAGACCAAACTAAAGTCTCGGGCATTCACACTCCCTTTTTGCTTTAATTCTTCTGCTATTTCTGCTGGAAGTATATTCAGTAATAATGCTTCAGAACGATTTTTTTCAATACCTAAAGCCTTTTTTGACTTTCTTACAAAATTTAAGCTACTCCATAAGCCAACAGCAACAACAAGGGTAAAACATAGCGAAGCGATAATGATATTTCTTTGCTTTTCCTTTTTTTGTATCTCTTCCTTATGTTTTTGTTCGATGATATTTTGTTTCTTCACATACACAATACTATCCATCAATTGCTGTTTTTGGAATTCCATATTCATCATCCTGTTGGAAGCTTCTTCAGCCTTTAAACTATCTTTAAAAGCATTTGATTTTTCATAATATTGAAGCGCTAGCGTACTATTTTCTAAAGATTTATATGATTTATACAAGCATTCACAGGCATCTTTTTTTTCAGAAATTGCTCCCAATTTTTCAGCCAATTTTAATCCAGTGCTACATTTTTCAATTGCTTTGTTGTCCTTCTTTAATTGATGGAATATATTACCAATGGCAATCTGAGACACACTTTTATATCGCAGATTATCAATTTCTTTGGCATATTGGAAACAAAGATTGTAATAATATTGAGCCTTTTGAAAATCTGATTGTTTGTAAAATAACTCTCCTAAATTTGATAGTACTTCTAATTCTAACTGTTTGTCTTTTTCTTCAACTGCAATTTTTAATGATTGATTAAAATCCTCGAAGGCTTTATCAAAATCCCCTTTTTCCATAGAAATATATCCTATTTCAATGAGCATTTTGGCAATGCCTTTTCTATCATTAATGCTTTTGAAGATAGCATAGGCTTTATTGATATACCTCATAGCATTCGTATAGTCTTTTACTTTAGAATAAATAGCTCCAATATTCTCGGTAATGGTTGCTACATTTTTTCTATTGCCTATTTCTTCTTGAATAACAATTGCCTGTCTATAATATTCTACTGCTTTGAGGTAATTTCCAAGACTGTAATATATAACTCCGATATTGTTAAGAATATCTGCTATTCCTTTTTTATTTTTTGCTTTTATTTGCCATCCTAAACTTTCTTTAAAAAAAAATAAAGTTTTAAAATAATCACCTCTAAAATAATATATTGTCCCAATGCTATTGAAGCAGTCTCCTATTTTTTGATTCTCCTTAATGCTTTGATAAATGTTCAAACTATTTTCATAAAGGGCTAAAGCCTTTTTTGAGTTTCCTATTTCATCATACTTTGAACCAAGAGCATAAAGACTATCCGCTATTACTTTAGATTTTGAGATTTTATTGATTTTCACAGATTGTTGTCCATACCCTTTCTCCTCTATTGCAATGAATAGAATTATTAGGAATAAAAAATATGCACAGTAGTTTTTCATTGATTTAAAAATTTCGGTTACTCAAATATCTAAAAACGCATATATTCATAGAACATATGCGTTTAACCCAAAATCATTTCAAACCAAAATCTCATCCTCCTGTCTTAATAAGCACACCTTCACCTCCCCCCGATATAATATCCAACTGCTCTTCATTCAGCTCTACATCATCTACTATAATAGACTTTTCCTGAGAGTTGTTTAAAGAGCTCACATTCTCTTTTTTTTCAGCATCAGAGAACTTTTTCTCTTCGGGAGAATTTGAATTTTTAGGGTCGTTCGTTAATTCCATGGCTTGTAATTATTAGTTTAAAATATATCTTTTTAAAAAGCACATCGTAAAATTATCATGATTTATTACGATAAAACTGACAATTACACCGATAAAAACTACGGAAGATGCTACTGATTTTACTTGACATATAAACGATAATTGCACTTTAATACCTCAGGTCAACACGTTCATCTAGTTGGATTTTTAAATTAAGGTCACAGCTTCTATATTCTATCCGTAATTGGATTACAAATTCCCAGACAAGAAACGTTAAAGCTAATTGTGAACTATCTGACAGACGAAGCTCTAATGATTAAATTGGATTTCAATACTGTTTTTTCAGGGATACGGTTGAGTCCTTTTTTCTCAATTAATTTAAATAGAATAGTAGCTGATTCTCTTCCCATTTCAAAAGCTGGATGAGTAATCGTGCTAAGTGGTGGATTTAATAAAGCTGCCATGTACGAATTAGAAAAAGTGATTACTTTAACATCTTTGGGAATATTTAAGGCTAATTCTTCGCATATTTGATAGGTGGCTACTGCCAATTTTTCAACAGAAGCAAAAATACCATCAGGTTGAACATTACTGCTGAATAAACTTTTTATATTGTCTTTGTTACTTATGTCATCTTCATTACAAAAGCGGATTAAGGATTGGTCATGCTTGATATTATTCGCTTTCAAGGCATCCAGATAGCCATTTTTTCTATCATTACTGATAGAAAGGTTTTCCGAAATTGTCAGGAATGCGATGCGCTTACATCCATTGGTAATGAGGTGTTCGGTTGCGATAAATCCACAATGATAATCATCAGTAATCACTACAGGAGTGCCTACTTGGCTAGCTATTCTATCAAAAAAAACGAGGGGAATTTCTTTTTCTTTTAAAATATTTAGATGGTCAGTATTGGATGTCTGACTTGCTAATGAAATCATAATGCCATCAACTCGCCCGTTTTGTAATAACTTACTAATCTCTAATTCCTTTTGCATGCTGTCATGAGTCAAATAAATTAAAACATGATAGCCTTTTTCTTGAGCGATAGATTCGATACCATTGATTACTGGTCCAAAAAAATCGTTGACAACTTCGGGAATAATTACAGCAATAGTTTTACTTTTTTGCTTTCGAAAATTACTTGCTAATGGATTTACCTGATAATTCAATTCTTTAGCTTTTTCCAGTACTCTTTGTTTGGTAGCTGGGCTAATTTCATGGCTATCTCTTAAAGCTTTGGATACTGTTGAAAAAGACAGATTGAGTTCTTTGGCAAGTATTTTAAGATTCATTTTTGTGGGTTAATGCAAGTATAAATTTGGTAAAACAATTGCTAAAATTAACGAGTATTTACGACAACGTTGTCGTAAATAAACAATCGGCAAGTTGACTAAAGCATTCGTTTTTCCTTGAATTTTGCATGATATAATTTTAATAAATATACATTCAAAATTCAGAAGTATTGGCTCAAATTCAAAAATAGGGATTTTCTAATTTAAAGAAAAGTATCATAAATTTCTTAGAAAACTACTAAAGAACCTCAGCCAAATACTGATTCCATAAAACAATTAAACAATCAATGTACAAAGCAGCAGACAATCGTTACGAGCAAATTGCCTACAGAAGATGTGGCAAAAGTGGCATTCAATTACCTGAAATTTCATTAGGATTATGGCATAATTTCGGTGGAGTTGATGTTTTTGAAAACTATAGAGCAATCCTTAGAACAGCATTCGATAAAGGTATTACTCATTTCGACCTTGCCAATAATTATGGTCCTCCTTATGGTTCAGCAGAAGAAAATTTTGGGCTGTTGATGAAGAAAGATTTTATGCCATATCGTGACGAGCTGATTATTTCTTCAAAAGCTGGATATGATATGTGGCCTGGTCCTTATGGAGAATGGGGTTCACGTAAATACTTGATTGCTAGTTGTAATCAAAGCCTCAAAAGAATGGGCTTGGACTATGTTGACATTTTTTATTCGCACAGACCAGACCCAAATACTCCGATGGAAGAAACTATGGGGGCTTTAGATTCACTCGTTCGTCAAGGGAAAGCACTTTATGTGGGCATTTCAAATTATGATGCAGACCAAACGAAAGAAGCTTTAAGTATTTTAAAAAGTTTAGGAACGCCTTGTCTTATTCATCAACCAAAATACTCTATGCTTGTAAGAGACCCAGAAGAAGGATTACTAGATGTTTTGGGCGAAAGTGGTGTGGGTTGTATTCCTTTCTCACCTTTGGCACAAGGTTTATTAACCAATAAATATTTGAAAGGTATTCCTCAAAATTCTCGTGCTGCAAAATCGACAGGCTTTTTACAAGAAGACCAAGTAGATACACAAACCATTTCAAAAGTTCAAGAACTCAATATTCTTGCTGAAAGAAGAGGTCAAAGTTTGGCACAAATGGCGATTGCATGGTTGTTGAAAGACGCAAGAGTAACAACAGTACTTATTGGCGCAAGTAAAGTAGAACAATTATTAGATTCTTTGAAAGCCGTTGATAATAAGCATTTTGATGATTCTGAATTAGCGGAAATAGAAAAGATTCTTGCATAATAGTTTTACGGAACATTACCTCAAAAGGGTTAAATTTTAACAAGAAACAGAAAATGAAACAATCAGCAATAGAAGTAGAACATTTTGGACAAATGCCAGATGGGCGAAAAACATCTTTATATACCTTGAAAAACGCCAACGGTATTATTGTAAAAATAACAGACTTTGGAGCAACGATTGTTTCCATTTTCACACCTGACAAAAATGGGCTTTCTGATGAAATTACACATGGTTGTAATACATTAGAAGGCTATTTGAAAGGTGTTCCTTATTTTGGCGCAACCATTGGTCGCTATGGAAATAGAATTGGAAATGCTTCCTTTTCATTAGATGGAGAAACCTTTACTTTAGCTAAAAATAATGGACCAAACACACTTCATGGAGGTTTAATTGGGTTTGACAAGGCAATTTGGGAAATGATTGAAATGGTTGAAGGAGAAGAAACTTCATTATCTTTTTCGCACGTTTCACCAGATGGAGATGAAGGATTTCCCGGAGAACTTTCGTTGGAAGTTACTTTTACTTTGACGAATGACAATGAATTAAAGATTAAATATAAAGGTAAAACCAACAAGGCTACCGTGCTGAATATCACGAATCATTCATACTTTAATTTAAGTGGCGGAAGCGACATTATGGCGCACCAAGTGAAATTATATGCGGATAAATTCTTACCTGTTGATAGCAATATCGTACCAACTGGCGAAATGAGATGGGTGAAAGATACTCCTTTTGATTTTACGGATTTTCATACCATTGGCGAGCGAATCAATGATACAACTGATGAACAAATTGTGTTAGGAGAAGGTTACGACCATTGTTTTGTGATAAGAGAACAAGATAATGAAGGAAAACTTAAGCAAGCCGCTACGATTTACGAACCTATTAGTGGACGAATGATGGAAGTATTTACAACTGAACCCGGAATGCAATTTTATACAGCCAATCATCTTGATGGAAGTATTATTGGTAAAAAAGGAGAGCCTTATATTTATCGTTCTGCATTTTGTGTTGAAACCCAACATTTTCCAGATGCTCCCAATCAGCCTGCTTTTCCAAGTACAGTATTAAGACCCGATGAGACTTTCAACTCAATAACAATCTATCAATTTTCGATAAAATGAGTACTGGAAACGAAGTAAAATGTTATTCCAGAAAGATTTTATCAATAATCAATATCCAATATTTCTTTTCGATTTATTGGATATTGATTATTTAAAACTTACTTAAATAGTAACTGTGAAAACTGGAAAATGTCATGTCTCCAAACGGGCCAAGTATGACCGCCAGCGTATTCACTGTATTTGTATTTGACAGCCATATCATCAAATTTTTTCAACATAATTTGGCAATTTGCTTGAGCAATATCTTCTTTCCCTCCCATCGAAATCCAAAATTCTTTTAGATTGGTATTGATGGTCGTAGCATTGTTTTTCATAAAATCATATTGAGGATCAGATAATTTAGGGTTGTTTGCCCACCATCCCGAACTGAATACCCCCAAGTAAGAGAACATATTAGTATTTTTGATACCTGCATAAAGTGTTTGTAAGCCTCCCATCGAAAGCCCCGCCAAAGCTCTATGTTGAGCATCGGTTTCTACTTTGAAATTACTTTCTATAAAAGGAATAGCGCCATTTTTCAATTCATTTTCAAAAGCTTTAAGTTGAGGTTCTCCAAAGCCAGCTATTCCGCCGCCATTTCCATAAAAATTGCCATCAAGCATGGCAATTACCATTGGTTTTGCTTTTTGTTCAGCTATTAAATTATCCAGAATGAGGTCGGTGCGCCCTTGTGTCGCCCAGCCACGTTGGTCTTCGCCACCACCATGCAATAGATACAAAACTGGATATTTTTCGGTTGATTTATCATATCCTGGCGGAGTATAAACATACATTTCACGCCATGAGTTGCTAGCTTTTGAGAAGTATTTTTTGATACGAACATCGCCATGAGGAACGTCTTTTAGGGCGTAAAAACCACCTTCTTTGTAAGGAATTTCAATACCACTTGCTTGGCGACTCATTCCGTAAAACGTTTCGCTGGCAGGGTCGGCAAGGGCCACGCCATCCACCACTAATGAATAATAATGAAAACCACGACTAATAGAATCGGTTGTGACATTCCACACACCGCTGGTGTCTTTTACCATGTCGTATTTTTTACCCAAATCAATTTGCACTTTTTGGGCATTCGGTGCTTTTACTTTGAAAACTACACGATTATCTGGCAGAACCTGAGGATACTGATTATTACGAATATTGGTGCTGGCAGGAGTACCCAAAATAGTATATTTATTAAAAGATGAAACATCAACAGGCTTGAACAAAAACTGTGAATACATATACAAACCGTTTTTCCAAACTTTGAAATCATGTACTCCAGGTTCAAGATAGTAAATATGCGGAACATCGTTTTGGTATAAATAATCGTGTGTACGTTTGCTAAAAGAAAGCAATCCGTCGTTATCACCACACGAAATCCAAAGGAGTTTAAGTTTCTTTTTAGCATCCTCAGGATTCGGAACTAATTCTTGAGGAACTTTAGTATTGGGAGCAGACGAAAAACCGCCAACCCATGCAAATTTGTCTAAATTCCCTAATCCAAAATTAAGCGATTGCCCGCCACCCATCGAAAGCCCAGCAATCGCACGGTTTTCACGGTCTGTTAAAGTCGGATAATTTTTTTCAATAAAAGGAATCAGGTCGTTCAATAAATCTTTTTCAAAAGTAGCAAAAGCCTGTACTTTGTCAGGAGCCATGATATTGCCAACGGCACGGTCGTCTTTCATCGCACGTCCATTAGGCATGACCACAATCATTGGTTGTATTTTTCCTTCTGCATATAAATTATCTAAAATTACCTGAGGTTTACCACCGTTGAGCCACTCTTTTTCATCGCCACCAATGCCGTGCAAAAGATATAATACAGGGTATTTTGTTTTTTTATTAAATCCTGGTGGTGTATATACTAAGGCTTTTCGAGTAGTACCTACGGTTTTAGAATCGTACTTTATGGTATCTAATTTACCTGTAGCAATCCCAGTTTTTACTTGGTCGAAGCCTTTAGGACCTTCTTTTTCTATTTTCTGTGCATAAACCATTAGGTTTATTAAAAAGAATATAGAAAAACTTACTATTGTTTTTTTCATACTTGTGTTGTTAAAAGGTTGATTATGTTGTTTTTAAACTAAATATATAAGCTGTCTCAGTGTTTCCATTAAAGCAAATGAATGATACTTTTATTTAAAGAGTTGTGGTAAAGTGTTGGCTAAAAACAGCTTACAGTTCATCCAAGTATGCCCACCCGATACTATAAAAGGTGCTAATTTGATTTTTTTTTCTTGAAACATAGCAATGTTCTGCTTTACACTTTCGTATAAAAAATCTTCTGTTCCCACGCTTATCGTAAATAATTTTAATTGCTTATTCATTTTAGTAGCATCTGGACTCCAGTCAGTAAAATTCTTTTTAAATTCTTCCGTTGCAGTATAAGGTGCATAAGAACAGATATATGCGAACTTATCCGTATTAGTAAGTCCAATATTAAGCGTTTGCCCCCCTCCTACAGAAAAACCAGCTACTGCACGATTTTTACTATCCGTTAGTACAGAATAATTTTTTTCTACATACGGAATGATGTCATTGATAACATCTTTGGTGAAGTCTGGCATTGGGGCTGGTCTGACATTACCATAGGGCATTACAATAATCATGGGTTTAGCTTTTCCTGCTGCAATGAGGTTATCGGCTATAAAGTTTGCACGCCCAACCTTTGTCCATGTTTCTTCTGTATCAGAACCACCATGTATCAAGTATAAAACTGGATATTTATTACCAGAAAAAGCATCATAGCCTGGGGGAGTATATACAAGCAATTGACGGGTAGTCCCTAAGCTTGATGATTGATAATAACAATAATTAATTTTGCCATGAGGTACATTTTGAAGAGAATGAACAAGTGGTTTGTCGCCTTTAATATCTACAATACTTCGCTTGAATCTTTCGTTGGCAAAGATATAAGTATTGTTCGGGTCGGCTATTTGTACGCTATCTACAAAAAAACTATAAGGATAGATATCTGGCTTAATTGCTGGTACAGTTACGCTCCAAATTCCCGAAGTATCTTTTTTTAAGGCAACAGGATTGGCTAAAAACTCACCAACAAGTGTGACTTTCTGTGCACTTTTAGAAAAATATCTAAAAGTGACACTATTATCAGCATGTACATCTGGTGAACTAATTGACGGCGGTCGTTGTGCTAAAACCGTAACAGTAGAAAACAACAAGACTAGAGTGAGGTAATTTATTCGTTTCATGGGTTTGACTCTTTTGAATACTTTAGATAATTGCTTTAGAGTTATTCTATACTTTTGAGATACTACTTTTTTTGTTATTTGAACAATAGTGGTAGCGTTACATTAAGATATTTCTTCACATTCATCCAAGTATGACCGCCATCGTTGATATATTTCTTATAGTTTATATTTTTAGCAGATAAATAGTCCATAAACTCTACAGCTCCCTTGTACAAAAAGTCTTCGTTACCAACACTTGTCCATAGTAATTTTAATTGCTTGTTAGTATTTGGTGCATTACTCGTTATATGCCCGAAACTTTTATCCATTTCTGCTGGCGAAAGATATGAGCTATAACTACAGACCCAAGCGAAGGTATTCATATTGTTAAATGCTGTTCTTAAGGTTTGTCCTCCCCCACGAGAAAATCCACCAATCGCACGACTTTCACGCTTATTTTCTGTATGATAATTTTTTTCGATATAAGGCAATACGTTTTTAACTAAATCATTTTCAAAGTCTTTCGCACGTTTCACCGCATCTTCACCATCACGTACAGTAGGGTCGGCTGGCTTTTGACCTCCCAATTGTTCTGTTAGTCTGGCGGCAATATTGCCATAAGGCATTACGATTATCATCGGTTTTGCCTTGCCTTCGGCTATCAAATTATCCATGATGAAGTTTACCTTTCCTACTTTAAAAAAAGTTTCTTCGGTATCTGTCGTTCCACTGATGAGGTAATACACGGGGTATTTAATCTTGGAATTTTTAGCATATCCAGGTGGAGTATAAACTACTAAGGAACCTGTTGTTCCTGAAATAGAAGGATAATATTCGTAACTGACAGTACCATGTGGCACATCTTTGATAGCGTGTATTGAAGGAGGAGTACTTGGGATTTCTACAAGGCTCGCCTTAAATCGTTCGTTAGGGAAGAATGCAACATTGGCAGGATCCATCACTGTAACGCCATCAACTTGAAAACTATAAGGATAAATATCTGGATTAACAGGACCAACAGTCACACTCCAAATTCCCTGAGCATCTTTAGTCATAGATACAGGAGATTTTTCAAACTGTGCATTCAATTTTACATCTTTTGCCAAAAGTAATTGATAACGAAACGTGACGGTTTTATCAAGGTTCACTTGTGGAGAAACCACCAAAGGTCCACGAGGCGGTTGAGCAAAAACTCCGTAATAGCTAATAATTAAACCAATAAGAAAAAGCAACTTTATATTTTTCATAGTCTAAAATTTTAATTGTTTACTCAAATATTTTAAATGGAACGCTACTTAATACCTCGTACTACTTTGTGAAAGATAGCCTGATCCAATGTATTTTTCCTGTTTCCTTTTTATTTTTTTAGTAATGCTATTTTTTTCATCCTGCTGTACAAATGAGAGCAATTTATTATTAATCTGAGAAACTAAGTATAAGCTATTTCCATTTTTCAAATGCAGTTGAGCGATGGCTCTGGCATCGCCTTTTACAAAAAAATTACTCTTTCTTACAGATACATTTTTAAAATTCCCTTTACCATCACCTTGTAAATAATTTCCGATTCCAGCGTCATATCTACCCGTCAATACTTCTGTTCCATAGTCATTGCCCACTGATAAAATGTCTAAATTTCCATCATTATTAAAGTCTTTGATAAGTGTGCCGTACATCACCGAAAATTGTGTTTCAATTGGTAATGGTTTTAATTCAAAATGTCCATTTCCTTTATTTTCTAGGTAGGAATTGGCAAAAGTGCAAGCCTGTAATTTTTTAATATTTTTCAAATCTGCGGCAGGAAGTACTTTGTCAAAAGTCGTTTCGCCATACTCTTTAAAAGTTTTAAAACGTCTTCTCATAGAAATTAATTGACCTATCAAAGTACCTCTTGGATGGACTAAATATTCTTTATCTTGATTATAAGCTGTGAAGAGAGGATCCACAATAGCATTATCATCAAAATCTTTGGCATACACACTAACAGGTTGTGATTCAGAGGCTTTCATTTTTGTGTTTAACCCTAAATTGCCTACAATATAATCTGTATCGCTATCATTGTCGAAATCCCCACCAGAAATACTGTTCCACCAGCCATTAGATTTTTCTAAGCCTTTGGGTATCATTTTAGTAAATGATTTCCCTTTGTTATTCTTATAAATACAAATGGGCATAAATTCGCCTACAACGATTAAATCCATCCACGTATCGTTATCGTAATCTGTCCATAAGGCAGCAGTTACCATTCCGCAAAGGCTTAAATCTTGTATGGAAGGAGCAATATTATTGAAATGCCCTTTGCCGTTATTTTGAAATAAATATGATTCAGGTGCAAGTGGATATTCTGTTGAACGGACTCTACCCCCACGGAAAATATCCAAGTCTCCATCTTTATCAAAATCACAAGCATTAATACAAATACCACTTGATTTGGTAATGGGCAAATAGCCGACAGAAGGTTTAAAATTCCCTTTTCCATCGTTCAAATATAGTCTATCTTGATACTTTGTATTGTTCGTTGTAAATTCTGAGCTTCCACTTACACAATACAAATCGAGGTCTTTATCATTATCAATATCAATGAGCAGTACGCCCATATCTTCTTCTGTTTTCTCTATAAAGTGTTTTTTAGTAAACTTCCCATTAGCATTCTGGAGAAAAAAAGCACCTTGTTTATGAGCCGAACCACCCACAAAAAAATCCTCTAAGCCATCATTATTGACATCGCCTACTGCAATCCCCCCTCCTAACTCAGAATGTTTATGTTGTAAAGTATGTTGAATTAAGAAATCATTATACTCCAATTCTTCAGAATTCCAGTCGATATGATACTCCAGAGAAACTTCTTTAAAAGTATAAATTTCCTCCTTCGGAAATTGCTTAGAAATAGACAAAGCATTGTTTTCGTTTATAATCAATACTCTGTCAGGGCTAATATTTTTTATCACCTGCTCTTTGCCCGAAGCCCATGTAATTTTTAAACTATCAATTTTTGAAGCATTCCCTACTCCAAAATGGATAAAATCTTCAACGGTAGATTTATAACCTCTAATCGTTTGGTGTTCGGCAAACTGATATTTTCCCTGATACCAAATATTTACTTTTGCTCCGAATGCACTTCTGTTTTGGTTATTGCCTTGTAATTTTAGCCTTAAAAAATGGTTGTTGACAGACGAGGCATCTTTATTTTTATCCATCAATTTATTACGGTAAATAAAGGCTTCATCATCAATATTATTCATGACTAAATCTAAATCACCATCATTGTCAAAATCGGCATAAGCTGTGCCATTTGTATAGGAAGCATCATCTAATCCAAAAGATTTTGTGGCATTCTCAAATTGTAAATTTCCTTTATTTTTAAATAAAAAATTAGGCTTTTTTACGCCTGTTAATGTCGCAAAGGCTTCTTGCATTTTTTTTAGCCTATCTTTAGGATTACCAATTGCTTCAAAATCTCTGCGATAAACGATGAAATCTAAGTCGGTTACATCTAAGCGATAACCGTTTGTAATGAGTAAATCTCGCCAGCCATCATTATCAAAATCGGCTAATAATGGACTCCACGACCAATCCGTTGCTGCCACTCCTGACAAGTACCCAATGTCGCTAAACGAGCCATTCCCATTATTGATTTGCAATACATTCCGAACATATTGAGGATAAAATTTCTTTCTTAAATTATCTTGAAATCTATCATATTCAATATTGGCAAACATGGTTTTTTGTCGGAGATTATCGTCTGGAAGCATATCCAAAACCACCAAATCATTTAAGCCATCGTTATTAATATCAGCCATATCTACCCCCATAGAATTCTGAGATAAATGTCTGAAATACTCATTTGTTTTATTACTAAAAGTGCCGTTTTTATTATTAATATATAGGTGGTCATTAGAGAAAAAATCATTGCCTACAAAAATGTCTGGATAACCATCCTGATTGATATCGTTGATAATTACGCCTAAACCCCAACCGTCATCTACAATTCCTGCTTCTTTTGAAACATTTCTAAAAATGGGCAAGCCTTGTTTATTATTACCTTCATTTCTAAATAATTTATCTACTCTTCTTCCCGAAGCATCATGATGTTGTCCAATACTATTATTTCGATTATAACCTTCCATCGCATTTGTTAGCAAATACATATCCAAATCTCCGTCTAAATCATAATCAAAAAAACTAGCTTGTGTACCATAAGAATCATCTGCCAAGCCTACTTCTTTCGCTGATTCCTTAAAAATTGGAACGCCATTTTTATCATTACCTTGATTAATAAAGAGTAATTTGAGGGCAGATTTGTTTCTGTCTGGATGAATCGTAGAAAGATAAATATCTAATTTTCCATCTTGATTGATGTCTATCATAGCTACACCTGTACACCACGATTTTGTGCTAACATTTGCTTTTGTAGTAATATCTTCAAATTCAAAATTTCCTTTATTTAGATAAAGCTGAGAACTCACCTGATTACCAGCAAAAAATATATCTGTTAATCCATCATTATTTACATCGCCCACACCCACACCAGCTCCATTATAGATATACTCAAACTCAAGTACGTTTAACGAATCTGTAACTTTAATGGCATTATTAAAGGTAATATTGGTATGATTAGCACTTACTTTTTCAAATAAAGTATCTTCAGAAGTACAAGCCCCAAACAAGAGAAAAAAAATAATGAAAAAAGGATATTTCATGATTGTGGTTTTTATGTAAATCAATTACCTCTACTATATATACGATTATAAAAATGCCGATTGTAAGAAACAATTAATTTTCAATAAGTAGTTGCTGATTTTCAACGACTACTTATTGAAAAATTTAACTTAAAGATACCGTATCTTAATATCCAGGATTATTGTTTTTTATGTTAGGATTATTATCAAGTTCCCCTTGAGGAATAGGTAATAACTCATGCTTATTAGCAACAAAATAGGGAAGAGGTTCTTTTTTCAATTTCCCTTGTTTTCTCCAACGAACAATGTCCTTAGCTCTCAACCATTCTGCAGAAAATTCTACTCTTTTTTCATGTTGAATAGCAGTCATCACTTGTTCTTTTGTACTTACTGGATAATTGCTTGTTGGATAATTTGGCATTTTTACATCAGCACGATTCCGAAGTTGATTCAATAATCCAACTGCTACTGCTGTATTTCCCAATTCATTTTCACATTCTGCTAAATTTACCAATACCTCTGCATAGCGCATTACACGCATATTGATTCCACTTAAATCATAGAAACCATCAGCATTTCTGTATAAGGCAGAGTATTTTCTCCAACTAATTCTTTGTTCAACACCATCTAAAATAGAAGTATTTCCTTGAACAGGATAATCAATTTCTAATCTACCTTTTCCTTGATTAACCAAATCTCCTTTGAAATATAATGAAAAGCCCATACGAGGATCTCTTTTAGTATCTCCTTTTTGTGTACGTTCAAATTCATTAATAATATCATTAGATGGAATAAGGTTTCTCCAACCTACAGCAGAATATTCTTGATGACGAATTGACGATCTTCTTGGGCTACTTCCTGCTATGTTATCGCTATCACCGTTATCCCAGCTCATGCCGTTTTTACTATCAAAGCCAACTTCAAAAATAGATTCCTTATTATATTCAGTTTCTTCCAGAAAATTATCTAAGTAATTATCTGTCAAACCAAACAAGCCTGAGGAAACAATCTTTGTTAGTTCAGTTTTAGCCGCAGCAAAATCTCCCTTGAACATCAAAACTCTTGCTAATTCAAGTTGTGCAGCGTGTTTTGTGGCACGTCCTAAATCTGCACCCGTATAAGATGAAGGAAGGTCAGCTTGAGCTTCAGTTAAATCTTTTATTACTTGCGCAAAAACTTCGTCTTGTGTATTGCGAGGTTTAGCATCGGTTGATTTTGTAGCCGATGTTGTATAGATAGGTACACCACCCCACATGGTACTAAGCTCATAATATGCCATTGCTCTTAAGAATTTTGCTTCAGCAACAATTCTTTTTTTCCTAGTCTCATCTGTTGCATTAAATGTTTTAACATTGTCTTTCGCATCAATGACCACGTTAGCACGGTGAATCATGCGAAACAGACCCGTCCAAACAGCCCCTAAAACAGAGTTAGTAGGTTGATGAACACCATTTAGCATCTGAGCACGCGGGGCCTCTAATTGCCCGCCACCTGTTGCAAAGTCATCACTACGTAAATCATTCGTAAAAAAATATTCTCTTCCAAAAAGGTTTGAGCCTGTTAAAAGGCCATATACAGCAGTAACGCCTGATTCTAATTCAGTTGTATTTGAAAAATAACTATCGGAAGTAAGTGAGCCTGGATTTGTTTTATTTAACTCATCATTGCAGCCAAAAGCAATGCTAAGGGATAATACTCCTATGTATATAAGGTTCTTTTTCATTTTCTTTTAATTTTAATTTTCCTTGAAATGATACTATCCAAGAAAAGAGCATTGTTACGGGATAAATATTAAAAACCTAATTGAAGACCTGCCATCAAAGTACGAGCTTGTGGATATTGTCCATTATCTATACCATATACAAGTTGAGCATTATCACGAGAGCCAATTTCTGGATCATAACCACTATATTTTGTGAATGTCAATAAGTTTTGAGCTGACACATACACTCTTACTCTTGAAATTGAACCACCCGCAAAAGATTTTAGAATACTTGAAGGTACTGTATAACCCAAGCTTATATTTTTTACACGCATGAATGAGCCTTTCTCTACCCATCTATTAGATGGACGAGTAGTATTTAAATTTGGGTCTCCACTTACAGCTCTTGGAATATTAGTATTCGTATTTTGTGGCGTCCAAGCGTTCAAGACATCAGTCGTTGCTCCGAATAAACGAACCATTCCTTGTGTCTGAGTTTTTAGATTGTTGTAAATATCATTTCCTTGAACACCTTGTAGAAATAAAGTAAAGTCAAAGTTTTTGTAGTTAAAGTCGAAATTGACCCCATAAGTAAAATCAGGAAGTGTGTTGCCTATCATTGTACGGTCTGAATCATCTATTTTGCCATCACCATTCAAATCCTTGAAACGAATATCTCCTGGTGCTGCTGCGCCCCCTTGGTAACTATCCCAGCTTTTACTTTTTGCTAAAGCTGCATCAGCATCAATTTCTCCCTGATTTTGGTAAATTCTATCAACTACATAACCATAAAGGTATTGTACAGGCATACCTACCTCTGTTTTAGTAACACTTGCTCCTGTTTCAGCATGACCGCCTGCAAAAATTGGAGCTTCTAATGACGTTACTTTGTTTCTTACAATGCCTAAATTTCCTCCAATTTTCCATTTAAAGTCGCCTCCATTATGATTATAACTAATCTGAAGGTCTAACCCTGAGTTTTTCATTCCTCCAAAATTGGCAATGGTATTGTTTGTGTAGCCAAGAGATGTTGCTAATGGTCTTGCGAGAATCAAACTATTATCAGATGTTTCTCGCACATAGTAATCGGCAGAAAAAGTAACTTTATTTTTAAATAAACCTAAATCAACCCCAATATCAGCCATTTTAGTTGTCTCCCAACCTAATTCTGTATTACCAAGTTGATTCGTTGATAAACCAGGAACTGTTCCATTCCCGAAAACATAAGTAGTAGCAGCACCTAATAGTGATTGCCAAGCATAATTAGGTAAACCACTGGTATTACCAACCAAACCATAGCTTGCTCTTACTTTTAACTCGTTAATAGATGCAATCTCCTTCATAAATTCTTCTTCGCTGATTCTCCAACCGATTGAGGCTGCTGGGAATGTTCCCCATTTTTTGCCAGGAGCAAACAATGATGAACCATCACGACGAATAGATGCACTTAAAAGATACTTTCCTCCAAAATCATAATTTACACGGGCAAGATATGATAAGATAGTAGTTTCACTTTTAGAACCACCTGCCGCTGGACTTGTTACATTTGGCGTAACAATGGTGAAAGTATTAGTGGAGTAATTTCCAGAAGCTGTGATACTTTCTGATTTACCAAATTGTTGTTCAGCTACTACAATTGCATTAATGCTGTGTTTTTTAAATGTTTTATCAAACGAAAGTTGATTCGTATAAAGTGTTCCGATAAAATCACCTCTTGTATCTGAAATACTATTAAATGGACTACTCATTTGTCCCGCAGTATAAATTGGAGTACGGCTCAAACTTCTTGTTGAATTATAGTCTAAACCAACAGAAAATCTATACTTTAGGTAGTCTGTAAATTTTATTTCTGTAAAAATTGAACTTAATAATCTTACATTACGATTTTGACTTCTAATTAATACAGCTGGAATCAATGGGTTTACTGGGTCAGAACCATCAGCGTTTGTTGTACCAAAATAACCGCCGATTTCTGTAGGGTTATATACAGGAGTATATGGTAAACTTTTGATTACGTTGGCTAAAGCTGTACGTCCGCCACCAACGCCTTCATCTAATCTACTTCCCATGGCAACTGTCAATGTTTGTCCGATAGTAAAGTGCTTACCAATATTATGATCTGAATTAAGACGTAAATTTCCTCTTTCATAATTAGTACCCACATAAATACCATCTTGTTTGAAATAACCAAAAGACGTTAAGAAACGAGATGTTTCATTTCCCCCCGAAATGGATACTGTACTATTTGATAAAATACCTGTTTGAAATAAGTAATCTTGCCAATCAGTGTTTGTTTGTGAAAAAGTAACGCCAGAACCAGGATAGGTTTCATTATTCATCTGACTCCAACGGTCAGGGAAAGCTGCTCCAGCAGCAGTTAATAATGCTTTACCATATTGTAAGTATTGTTGCGTATTTAAAGTATTCAATTTTTTCCAAGCAGTTTGTGTTGCCTGATAAGTTTCTACATTTACGTGTAGTTTTTTATCTCTTGTACCTTTTTTAGTTGTAACTAAAATTACTCCGTTAGCTGCACGTGAACCATAAATAGCCGCAGCACTTGCATCTTTCAATACTTCTAAAGACTCAACATCTTTCATATCTAAGTCATTCATGTTCCCTACAGGATACCCATCAATCACATATAATGGGTTTGCTGCATAATTAATAGAGCCAACGCCACGTATTCTTACGACTGGTGCAACACCCGGAGAACCATTATTAGTTACTTGTACACCAGAGACACGGCCTTGTAAAGCACCTTCAATACTTGGAACAGGCAAAGCCGTTAAATCTTTTGCACTTACTGATGCTACAGCCGCTGTTACAGAAGACCTTTTTTGAGTACCATAACCAACTACCACAACTTCTTCTAAAGCACTTACATTTGATACTAATACGACATCAACTACATTGCGACTTCCAACTTTAATTTCTTGACTAACATAACCTACCGAACTAAAGATTAAAACATCTTGGGCAGATGCCTTTAGGCTAAATGCACCTACGGCGTCTGTTGAAGTACCAATTTGAGAATTTTGTACTCTTACATTGACACCCGGTATGGGCTTTCCGTCATCCCCCGTGACTTTACCTGAAATATTTTTTTGAGCTCTTGCAAATGAACAGCATAGTAAAAGCCCGAATAGAAATAATAGTTGTTTTTTCATATTATTATTTGAGATTAAAAAAATTGAAAAGTCAGAGGGTAAATTGTTTTTCCTTACCAAAAATCTTTAGCTCTTTCTATAGAAAATCATTACTAGTTTGATTACTCCATAAAGGGCAAAGAAAGCCCATCCTTCAATAATTTTATTGAAAATCATTGAAGGGAATAAAGTATTTAACTAGAGATATTTACAGCTTTATTTAATGAGCATACAAGATTGGGTAAAGTAATAGCATCATAACACCATCTGTAATAAAGTCAATATGTTTCTCTGGCAAATTTCATATTGGCTTTTAGTAAAATCTGTACGATATTCTCGAAAGACTTTCTTTTGAGAATGTTAAATGATTTATTTCACCATAAGCAATAATACTTTGTTTAAAATTATCTTATAACACCATAGAACACTATGTTGAAAATAAAAGGACTCTCTCTGTGAAATCCTTTATTTTCTACCAATTAATCTTGCTGAACAGGCAAAAATCATTTTAAACAATTTTAGTCTTTACATTTATCATAGGCAATATTTTTAAGAGATTATAGTATAACACAATAGAACACCCAATGCAAAAAAAAATGCAGGATAGTTCAATTAACGATTGAGGAAAATAATGCAAAAACCCTGTGCTAAAGTAACACTTTTGAAAAACTAAAGAAGACCAGAGAGAATCCAATACACTTGGATTGGATATAGTAAAATTAAATATTAAATATAATACCAGCAACTTTTTATTTAATAAATTCAAGAATAAAAGCGTTCCTGCATCTCTATATTTAAACCTCTCTACAATCAAATTTAGTATAAAATAATATTTACTTAGGCTTGATAATCTGATACTTACCGCTCAGGTGCATCAAACTAAACAAATACATTAATCCATCATAATAAGGGTCAAAATATCCATCTTCGTAAGGTTCTAATTTAGCATTCCAAATAGCTCGTACAAAATCAACATTGTTTTTATCCTGATTAATAAGCGATGCTGTTGCTGCTGTAGAAACTAAACCAATTGAATGTCTTAATTTTGGAACATTACCAGCTTTCAAAATAAAATCAGGTTTTGAACCATCCAGATTAAACTGGTCATCATAAGTATCAATACCCTTTGAACGAAGAAAGTTTTGAAACCTTTTGGCATAATCTTCTTGCCAAGTTTTATCTTCTCCAAACCATGTATAATCCATCGTAATATTCATAGGCACTCTCCATGAATCATAACGAAAACCTGCTGGCATCCAACGAGTTGGGTGAGGTACTCCACTAAATTCTGTATAATCAGAATTTAACCCTGTTATTGGATGACAAGCTCTGTGTAAAAAGACACGAGAGGTATCGGCACATTCTTTATAAAAAGCTTCATGACCATCTTTAGCATATAACGCCCATACTTCATAAAATGCAGGTAGGTGGTATGATGGGTCTGTCCACTTATAACTATTCCCTTCTGGTACAAAAGTAATTTGCTTATGTTCTGTATTTATCAGATTATAAATATTCCCTGTACCATCTTTTTTCCACATGGCATCTAATATTCTTCGGGCTTCATTGTAATAATGAATACCTGTATTATTTCCCCATTTGTTAGCTGCGAAGAGCAAACTCGTAACATAATACAATTCGCCATCAGAAGCTGAACCTTCTGAATTTTTTTTCATGGTTTCGGGATTGATACTCCATGCAAAGTATCCTTCTCGTGGCCCGCTTTGATGTTGGAGGTACTTTTTTGACCATCTCCAAATTTTATCAAAAACCTCCTTTTTATTGAGTTGAACCGCAATCATCATTCCATAAGAAAGCCCTTCGGTTCGGGCATCATGATTTTTTACATCAGATACATAAGCCATAGAATCACCTACGGCAAAATATACCCGATTGGACCCTTCAAAAATATCATAATATGCTTTGTTAACTTTAGCATCTATCTCGTTTTGACTATATCCTACTTCCAAAAACAGATTACGATATTTCCCTGAAACAATGGATGCTTGGCTATTTCCTTTTTCCGAATAAAAGTTTTTGTCTTGTGAAAAAGTATTAAAGCTTGTCATTAACAGACCGATTACAACTAAAAAATATAATCTCTTTTTGTGCATATTATTTAAACAATAAAGGAGCTAACTCATGTAAACTTCTACGCCATGTTTGAAATTCGTGACCAGTTTTATCTGAAACGTAAGAAACAGCGTTAAAACTTGCCTCTTTTAATGCCTCTACCGCTTTTATTACGCCTTCTGGTCTTTCTTTGCTACCGCAACTCAAAAATATAAGTTTCACTTTCGATTTATCTTTGATGTCGGTTGGCGCATAAGTACCACCACTTAAAAGAGCATAATGCGAAAATACCTCTGGATTATTCAACGTAATGGTTTTAGTTTCCATACCACCCATGCTCAATCCAGCCATAGCACGATGCGTTTGTTTAGCAATTGTTCTAAAATGAGCATCAACGTATGGAATAAGCTCATTGACCAAAACTGTTTGAAAAGGATCAATTTTGAAATCTTTCATTCTCCCAAATTTTACTTCGTTGGTCATACCATAAGTATTTACGATAATGAATGGCTTAATTTTACCTTCGGCTATCAGGTTATCCATAATTAAATTGGCATGACCTTGGTTCATCCAAGCAGTTTCGTCTTCGCCCCAGCCGTGTTGTAAGTAAAGTACAGGATATTTATCCTTGCCTTTTTCATAGCCTGGCGGAGTATATACAAATGCTCTAAGAGAGGTATTGTTGCTTTGTGAAGGAAACAATACTTGCTGTACATGACCATGAGCTACGTTTTTGAGCGCATAAAAATCTTGGTCGTGTGCTGGAATTTCTATCCCACTTTCCCAACGAACAGATCCATAGTAGTTTAAAGCGCCCGGGTCGTTAAATTTTCCTCCATCAATTTTTATGTTATAATAATGAAAACCTTCGTCCATCGGACCTTCTGTAGTTCCCATCCAACTACCATCACTAGCTTTCTCTAATTTGGTGCCTCCTTTACCACCAAGACCTAAGCTTACACGAACACTGTCAGCAGCAGGTGCAATTATTTTGAAACGGGCATAACCTTGAGAGTTTACCATAGGGTATTCTTGCTGTGGCTGATTGAGAGGAGACGGTTTAAAATCTTCAATAACGGCTGGTTGCTGTGCGAAACTCTGTTGGGCAAGCATAGCAACGAATATTCCTACAATAATTGATTTAGCTTTTATTTTCATAGTGTTCAAAGTTTTAATTCAATGATTTAATTGTGATTGTTTTTCAATAGTTTGGTTCGGATATAAATTAAGTAGTGATATATTTTTAAATTTCTTCTCAGCTTTAGTGTATTTATTTAGCTGAATTTCCCCTTTCATTTTTCCAAGAATATACTCTACTCATAAACTATACCTATCAAAAATCTTCTTGATAAGTCGATTTCATGTGTTAACCTTTCTTAATAAAAGATAGGTTTTATTGATAAAGCGAAATCTCTATTTTTTGATGGTGTAAAGTAAACGAATAGTTAAAAAATTGAGTAGCACAGATTAGCAAATATGCCTACAAAATGTTCAATGAACCCAAAATTTTCAAATTAATATCAATAATATTATAAAAATGAATCCTAAATATAGAAAATGTAAAGAGTAAAAATATTTTTCATAGAAATAGGCAACTTGTATAAAGTCAAAAAAATGCTTCATTATTGCTACTTATCAGTAACGTTTTCATGCCTTTATTAGGAATAATCAAGTGAAGAGGCTGTTCAAAAATGGAGTTACAAACAAGTATTTTCCGACCCAAATAAAACCTCGTAACATCATTCAAATTAATGAATGTATTTTATTTCCCTCTTTTTAACTTAATGTATTCTGTAGGCGAAATTTCGTATTTGATTTTAAAGGCACGAGTAAAATAATTTGGATTTGAAAAGCCAGCTTCATAAGCAATTTGTGAAACTTTCATATCACTTTTTTCAAGTAGCGGCAAGGCTTTAGTCAATTTAATAGAACGGATATACTCTATCGGCGTTTCTCCAGTAATCTTCAAGAGTTTACTGTAAAGTGTACCTCTACTCATATTCATTATCTGGCTTAATTCTTCAATAGAAAGCTCAGAATCATGAATGTGTTCATCAATGTATTTGTTAATTTTTAATAAAAACTTTTCATCTTCCAAAACAACCTCTGTTTCAGAGGTTTCTATATTAATTTGCTTTTTATACGTATTTTTAAAAGTACTGTTTAGCTTTAGCAGATTGTCTATTTTAATGCTAAGAACCTCGAAACTGAATGGCTTGGTCAAATAATCATTTGCTCCTGTTTTAAGCCCTTCTAGTTGTTCTCCTTCATCTGTCAAAATAGTTAAGAGTATAACGGGAATATGCTTTGTTCTTTCATCTTTTTTTATTTTGTTCACCATTTCTATGCCATCCATATTAGGCATATTTACATCACTCACAATGATTTCTGGATGCGATGATAATGCCTTTTGCCAACCCTGTTTTCCATCAGCGGCTTCAATGATTCTATACTTTGATTTTAAACTTTCTCTTAGAAATATGCGAAGGTCGTAGCTATCGTCCACAATCAGGACTACAGGTTTTTCTGTAATGTCAATTTCTTCCTCACTCTTGTGTATATACGATAAGTCTTCTGATACTGTTTTTTCGTCCTCTTTATTGGTTTGGTTAATCTTTTGTTGTTCTTGAATAAAAGGGAAATATAGGGTAAAAACACTTCCTTTATATTCTTCACTTGCTAATTTGATAGTTCCGCCATGTAACTTAACAAACTCCTGAGCAATAGATAAACCAATTCCACTACCTTGGTTAAGAATATGGGATGGACTACTTACTTGGAAAAATCTTTCAAAAACTTCTGCCTGCATTTTCTTAGGTATGCCAATGCCCGAATCACCAATGATGAGTTCGACACCATTATTTGAAATAGATTTGATGTGACAGTATACATTACCATTTTCGTTGGTAAACTTTATTGCATTTGAGAGTATATTTATCAAAATACGCTCCATTTTATTTTTATCAAAATAAGTACTGTATTCATCAATAGTACTGGCAAATTCAAGATGGATATTTTTTTCTGAGGCAATATATTTAAATGAGTCAAAAATTTCCTTTACCAAAGGAACAAGGTCTTGCAACATTAAATTTAGCTTGAGTTCATTTTCCTCAATTTTCCTGAAATCAAGTAATTGATTAACAAGGTTCAAAAGTCTTTTTGAATTTCTATTGATAAGATTTAGCATTTCAATTTTATCATTACTTTTCTCTCGGAACAAAAGATTTTCTACTGGATTCAAAATTAAAGTAAGGGGCGTTTTTAATTCATGGCTCAAATTGGTCAAGAATTTAATCTTAAGTTGTTCCAATTCCATTTTACGTTCTGCCTCGGTTCTCTCCTGTTCAAGGGCAAATTCATTTTTTAATTTTTGAACTCCCCTTCTCCTTATCATCCATAAAGTAAATATCAATGCTACCAAATATGCTACATAGGCATAATAAGTACGCCAAAATGGTGGGTGAACATTAATAAGAATGGTTTTTTCGGGCGTTTGCCAAGTACCATCCTCACTTTTTACTTTTAGCCTAAAAGTATATTTTCCGGGGTCAAGATTGGTATAAACGGCTGTCGTAACAGAGCCAACATTGTTCCATTCTTTATCAAAACCTTCAAGCTGATAAGTATATTGGTTTTCATGCGGAGCAGTGTAATTTAAAGCGACAAAGTCTAAAGAAAAATTTTGTTTATAGCTTAAATTGATTTCTTTGGCTAAAGTAATATCTTCTTTAAGTTCTGTATTTTCAATAGGATTAGCTCGTTTATTATTGATTTTTATATCAGTAATTACAACGGGCGGAGTTTTAGTATTTTGAAACAAATGGCTGGGGTTGAAAAAATTAAAGCCATCTAGCCCACCAAAATACATTTCTCCTGTTTTTGTTTTGATTCCAGCGCCGACATTGAATGTTGTATTTTGAATACCGTTTCGATAAGTAAAATTCTTAAATCTTTTTTTACTTAAATCAAACATCGAAATTCCTTTATTGGTACTCAACCACAGTTTTCCAGCATTATCTTCTAATATTTTATAAATAACATTATTAGAAAGTAAGTGTTCTTCTCCATACTGTTCAAATTTTCTTCTTTTTTTATTGTATAAGTATAATCCTTCTCCCCATACACTCACCCATATTCTATCCAGTTTATCCGAATAAATACTGAGTATTCTATGAATAGGTAAATTATCTTTCGTTTGATTAAAGGTAATTAATGTATGTTTATCTGAATTATAAATTATGAGTCCACTTCCGTTTGAGCCAACCCAAACATTTCCTTCTTTATCTTCTTCAATTGCTGTAATAAAATCATTTAAAGAATACTCTTTTTTGAGTTGTTTATCGAGAATATTCGTGAAAGGGACGAATGTACTTGACTCAGCCAAGCAAACATACAAACCTGCACCATTTGTACCAACCCAAATGTTACCCTTCGAGTCCACTTTTAGGCAATTAATCACAATAAAGTATTTGTTCAATTTATCTTTAATAGCGAACAGAGGTTTTGTTAGGTGTGTTTTTTCATTGAGGCTAAATATTCCCTCACTACTTGTGCCAACAATCAAATCATCTCCTTTTTTTTCTAAAGCTGAAATATTTTTAATCTTTCCTTGGGAAGAGTAAATCGCAACATCATGAAAAACGTTCTTTTTAGCATCAAAAATATTAAGCCCTCCCCCATCTGTACCAACATAAAGATTCCCTGAAGCACTCTCTGCAAAAGCCATCACAGAAGAGCCTTTCAATCCATAACTTTCATTGGAAAGATGAAATCTATGCTGAAAGAAAGCTAAATTTTTATCATACTTATTCACCCCTCCGTTGACGGTAGCAAACCAATTAATACCATCTTTTCCGATATAAATGTCTTTTATATTATAGCCCGCAAAACTTCCAAATGGATTGTTTTTATCTGGCAAAAGGCTTTTTACTCTAAATGCTGTATGGTTTTTAATATCAAAAATTGACAAACCATGTTCTGTGCCAACCCAAAGATTGCCATTGCCATCAAAATTAATTTTATTAATGATGTTATTGCTAATCGTTAGTTCGTCAGTCTCAATACTTTTAAAACTATCAATTTTTCCTGTGGTGAGATTCAATACATTTAAACCTAAATCAGTACCTATCCATAAATTCCCGTTTCGGTCTTCCGAAATGGTTCTGACACTATTGTTTGAAAGTGAATTAGAATTATTGTTTTCGTGCACATATTTTTTAATCACTCCTTGATTACAATCAAGTAAATACAAACCTGATTGTGAACCAACCCAAATCTGCTTTTTACTATCTTCAAAAATACAATAAACCAATTCCGAGGCTACATTTTTTCTATCAACCTTATACGAACTAAAAGCTTTTGTTTTTCTAGTTTTAGTATCAAAATAAAAAAGTCCATTGTAAGTACCAACCCATATATTGCCCAAATGATCGGAAGAGAGTGTATGTATCCAGCCTGTTTTTGTAAAATCAAAGTTGGTGAATTTGTCTGAACTCCTATTATATAATGCCAGCGTTAGTTTTGTACCTATCCATAAATTTCTGTTTTTATCTTCAGTAATAGCCATTACTTCACCTCTTCCTATACTCTCTTTATCATTTTGTTTATGCCTGTAAACGGTAAAATTTTGTCCATCAAATTTATTAAGTCCGTCTTCAGTACCAAACCACATGAAGCCTAATTTATCTTTATAAATAGCATAAACAGTATTTGAAGCAAGCCCATCTTTGCTATTAATATTGATAAAATTATAATTTTTTACTTGTCCAAAAGATTGTTGGAACAGCAAAAGTAAAAAAACAAAAAGGTATCTATTTGTCATGATTCATCACGTTATTCATCCAATAATAGAAATACTATCTGTTTGAAAAACAAGTATTTAAAAGAGGCTATATAAAACAAAAATAATTATCATCCTTAACCTTTGATTGAGGCAAATGAAAAACAAAATGTGTAAAACAGACACAAATGTAAGAATACATATCAAAACACTCATAATATTGTTTAAAATAATATTATAAAAATATAATTTTAACTCCGATTTCTACAAAAATTGCTAAAGCTAATATTTAAGGATGAAAGGGTAGTTGCAAGCGAGATATGACCAAAGAAGGAAAACACAAAGTAATATTAGTTACAAAAAAAGGCAAAATGGTGTGAACCAAATTGCCTTATAAATCGAGTATCAAAAAACGACGTATTGGAAGTTTAAGACATCAGTGTATTTCA